>NZ_FR896455.1:0-1329 GCF_000435155.1 Dialister sp. CAG:357
GAGTGTTTAAATAATCTTGTGTAAACGTACTCCTATGAAAAAAGGAGATCTATCTTTAGAATAAAGTTGCGACACTTTATAAAGGAGATCTCCCATGTCAAATATTAACACAGAATTGAATGAAGCAGTATCAAAAGGCACCAATCTATCCGATGCCTGGAATGAATTGATGAGGAAAGAACTGGAGCACGCGATCAATGAGCTTCTTCAAAGCGAACTGACATCTTTCCTGGATTACGAGAAATGGGATATTGCAGGGTATAATTCCGGCAATTCAAGAAACGGATCCTATGCTCGGGAGATAGTGACTCGTTTCGGGAAGATATCGATTGAAGTCCCAAGAGATCGTAACGGAGATTTCCAGCAGCACACGGTTCCCAAGTACAGAAGGAGTGACGGAAGTCTGGAAGAGATGGTCATTCAGATGTACACCAAGGGAATCACAACATCCGAGATCTCGGATCTGATTGAGAAGATGTATGGAAACTATTACACACCTGCAACAATCTCAAACATGACGAAAGCCACAGAAGAACTGGTGAAGGAATTCCACAGCAGATCACTGAGTTCCCGTTACTCTGTCATCTATGGAGATGCGACTTATATCAATGTCAGACGAGACTCTGTGGCCAAGGAGGCGATGCATATCTTGATGGGGATCAATGCGGCAGGGCATAAGGAGATCCTTGATTATCGCCTTTTTCCAAGTGAATCTTGTGAGAACTATAGAGAGATGCTTAAGGACATCAAAGGGAGAGGTGTAAAGGAAGTCCTGCTGTTTGTGTCGGATGGTCTGAAGGAACTCGGGAATGTGTTTCTGGAAGAGTTCCCTAAAGCACAGTACCAGGCATGCTGGGTTCATCTGGGAAGAGCGATGTGCAGACATGTTCGGAATAAGGATTGGAAAGAGGTGCTGGGTGAGGCAAAAAAGATCTATGGTTCTACCTCAAAGGAAGAGGCAGAGAAGCAGCTGAGCAGTTTTATTGAGAAGTATGAAGGGAAGTATCCTAAAGCAGTGAATGTCATTCGTGACAATCCATCTCTGTTCAGTTTCTACGACTATCCTGCAGAAATACAGAGAAGTCTGTATACATCAAATCCGATTGAGTCATTTAATAAGAAGTATAAGAAAAACATCCGAAAGAAAGAACAGTTCCCCAACGAGGATTCACTGGATCGGTTCACATGTGCAATAGCCAGTGATTACAACAAGCAGTTCGAATCCAGGCAGATGAAGGGATTCAGTAAATGTTCCTATGAACTGCAGCAGTTATTCGAAGAACGCTATGGTTCTAAAGGTTAGAGGTTACACAAGATTCTTGACACACT
>NZ_FR896456.1:0-4215 GCF_000435155.1 Dialister sp. CAG:357
AATTTTTACCAACACGTTTTGTCCTATAACCCGCATTTTATAAGGAGGATTTCATTATGGACATCAAGACTATCTGCATTCATGGCGGCGATTGGAAGGATCCGACCGGCTGCATTTCCGTTCCGGTTTTCCAGAGCGCCACCTTCGGCCATCCGGAGCTTGGCCAGTCAACCGGCTATGATTACACGCGCGTACAGAACCCGACCCGCGAAAGCACGGAAAAACTCGTAGCCGCTCTTGAGCACTGCTGCGACTGTACCAGCTATTCATCCGGCATGGCTGCCATTTCCATGGTCATGGAACTTTTCAAACCGGGCGATACGATCATTTCCAGTGACGACCTCTACGGCGGCTCCATCCGCCTTTTCCGCTTCGTCAATGAAAAGAACGGCCTGAACTTCCGCTATGTCAATACATCCCATCTGGATGATGTGGAAAAAGCCTTCGATGAAACGGTCAAGGCTGTCTATATCGAAACCCCGACCAACCCGATGATGCAGATCACCGATATCAAAGCCATCGCTGACATCGCTCATGCCCACGGCGCTCTCCTCATCGCAGACAATACATTCATGAGCCCGTACTTCTGCAACCCGGCTGACCTTGGCGCAGACATCATCCTCCACAGCGGCACGAAGTACCTTGCCGGCCACAACGATACCCTGGCAGGCTTCGTCGCATGCAAGGACAAGGAAATCGCTGAAAAGCTCCGCTTCCTCTATAAGACCGTCGGCGGCTGCCTCGCCCCGTGGGACAGCTGGCTCGTCACCCGCGGCATCAAGACACTGGCTCTCCGCATGGAAGCAGCCCAGAAGAACGCTCAGATTCTCGCCGAATGGCTCTCTTCCCAGAAAAAGATCACCAAAGTCCTCTACCCTGGACTTCCCGGTTTCGAAAACAAGGATATCTATGACAAGCAATCCAGAGGCGCCGGCGCTATGCTTTCCTTCTACACCGACACCCATGAGACAGCGCTGGAGATCCTCAAGAACGTCAAGCTCATCCGCTTTGCTGAAAGCCTTGGCGGCGTGGAAAGCCTCATTACCTATCCGGCTACCCAGACGCACAGCGACCTCACCGAAGAAGAAAGACAGTCCCGCGGCATCACAGAATGCCTGCTCCGCCTTTCCGTCGGCATCGAAGATGCAGGCGACCTCATCGATGACCTTGCCCAGGCTATCGGCTGATACACTATTGTCCATAAGGAGGCTTACCATGAAATTATCTGATCTTGATACCGTCATCGACCGCCGCGGAACCGGCTGCCTGAAATATGATTTCGCTGTTCAGCGCGGCAAACCTGCCGATGTTCTTCCCTTCTGGGTCGCTGACATGGACTTCAAAGTGGCTGAACCCATCCTTGACGCCTTGAGGAAACGCGTCGACCATGGCATCTTCGGCTACTCGGAATCCGGCGAATCCTACTTCGAAGCGCTGAAGAACTGGCAGAAGGAAAACTACGGCTGGGATATCGAGCCCGAATGGCTCATCAAGACCCCGGGCGTCGTTCCTGCCATCAACCTTGCCGTCAAAGCACTGACAAAGGAAGGCGACGGCATCCTCATCAACCGCCCTGTCTACTACCCCTTCCTCGAAGCCATCAGGAAGAACGGAAGGAAACTGGTGAACAGCCCGCTCATCCTCAAGAACGATCATTATGAACTTGACTTCGACGACCTCGAAGCAAAGATCAAAGCAGAAAACGTGAAGCTCTCCCTCCTCTGCTCCCCGCACAACCCTGTCGGCCGCGTGTGGACGAAGGAAGAACTTTCCCGCTACGCTGACATCTGCATCAGAAACGGCGTCAAGATCGTCGCTGATGAAATCCACGAAGACTTCACCTATCCTGGATTCACCCACACGACATTTGCCACCATCAGCAAGGAAGCTGCCCAGAATGCCATCATCTGCACAGCCCCCTCCAAGACATTCAACATCGCAGGCCTACAGACATCCAATATCCTGATCCCGAATCCGGAAATCCGGAAAGCCTTCCAGGATGCCCTTGATTCCTTCGGCTATGACCAGCTGAACACGATGGGCCTTGTTGCCTGCGAAGCTGCTTACAGCTATGGCCGCGAATGGCTCGACACCGTCAAGGAATACATCCGCCTGAACGTCGACTTCACGAGAGATTACCTCAAGGAAAACCTGCCGAAGATGAAACTCATCGAACCGGAAGGCACCTACCTCCTCTGGATCGACGCTTCCGCCTACGGCCTTTCCGACGAAGACCTCGAGCACAAAGTCGTCTATGACTGCCACCTCTGGCTCGACATGGGATACATCTTCGGACCGGAAGGAAACGGCTTCCTCCGCTTCAATCCCGCCTGCCCGAGAGAGACCCTCATCAAAGGCCTCACCCTTTTGAAAGAAGGCTTTGAAGGGAAATAAAAGCAAGCAAAAAGACCATGCACAAAATCCATGCATGGTCTTTTTTATTGCTATATTTAATTTCAGGCTTCCACGGCTGCGCGTTTCATGACTCTTTTTCCGGAGGTCTTTCTCCAGAAGAAGTAGTAAACAAGGCCTGCCAGAGCGGAAGCTAAGCAGACGACGCCGTACATGAAGGGGTAGCCTTCGGAGCCTGCGACGGCGCCTAAGATGGCTGCGGCAAGTCCTACGCTGATATCAAGGGACCAGAAGTAGGTGGATGTGGCAACGCCTGCGCGGGCAGCCGGTGCGCTCTGCACGGCCAGTGTCTGGAAGGCAGGGGCGAGTGCTCCAAAGCCTACGCCTAAAATGGTGCCGGAGAAAAGAAGGGTGAAGGGGCTGTGTGCCTGGCTGATGAGGATGAATCCCAGAGCGAAGAGGCCAAAGCCCGGATAGACTGTATAGTCCGGTCCATGGTAATCGAAGAGGTAGCCGACAAAAGGTCTAGTCACGACGATGACGATGGCAAAGACGACGAAGAAGAGGCTCGTCCAGGAAGCCAGGCCCATCGATCTTGTGTACATCGGGATGAAGGTAAGGACACCGCCGTAAGCAAAGAAGACAAGTCCGCCCAGGATGACGAAGGGAAGTGCTTTCTTTTCAAAGAAGTCGCTCACATGAATGCCCTTCTTCTTTTCGCCGGAAGGTTTGACGACGTCGTCCGGGAGGCGTTTCCTGTTTCCTGCAATGACTGCGGCAATCGCAAGAAGGCAGAGGAAGCCGAAGAGCATTTTCGAGCCGAACCAGCCGATGATCAGAAGACCCACGAGAGGCCCGATGACCATGGCCATATTTCCGGATACGGCAAAGTAGCCGATACCTTCGCCCTTTCTTTTGGAAGGAAGGACGAGAGCCGCCATGGCTGCCGATGCGGTCGTGCCGATGGCAAAGACGATGCCATGGACAAGACGAAGCCCGTAAACCATGTGGAGGTTTGATGCCAGAAGGAAGCCTCCCATGATGAGAACGAAGAAGACGGTCGAAATGAGAAGAAGCTTCTGCTTGTTCACGCCGTCAATGATGCGTCCCGCGATCGGCCTCGTGCAGACGGTCCCGATCTGAAAACAGGTCATCGCCATCCCCGCTGCAAGCTGTCCGTCGCCCAGGTCATCCATGATGAAGACTGGCAAAGCGGCTATCAAAATATACTGTGACATGAAATAAAAGAAATTCGTAAGACCCATCCCGATAAATTCAGGAGTCCAAAGCTTTTGCTGCGGCATACTATCACCTATTTCCTTTCACCGGCGCAACGGTAATTTATTTTTACCTATTAATAGAAAACATCTATAATGGAAACGTTTCTCTATTATAGCACAGGATTTAGAAAATGGTAAAAATTTTTGGAAACTCCCCCGCCCTTTCTTTTTTATGTCATAACCTGTCCTCCTTTCCGCTATAATAAAAGTGTCATAGTATAATAGAAACAAATAAAGGAATGCTTGGCGGGTCTGCCGCCAGAAAGGACATCCCATGAGCTTACATTTCATATTCGGCCGCGCGGGTACAGGAAAGACGACCCGCTGCTGCCGGGAAATCCAGGATTATGTACGCGGGGAAACGGGAAGGAAGGCTTTCCTTCTCGTGCCGGATCAGGGAACGTACACGGCTGAGTACCTGCTCGCGAAATCATTTCCGGGCGAAGGCTTCACAGACGTCACCGTCTGCGGATTCTCGCGCCTTGCCTACCGCGTCTTTCAGGAACTGCACTCGCCGGTCGCAGAAGCCCTCTCGCCGCTTGGGCAGCAGATCATCGTAAGAAGGATCCTTGATGAAAAGAAG
>NZ_FR896456.1:4251-14679 GCF_000435155.1 Dialister sp. CAG:357
AACTCCAGATGATCGTCAAGGCTGCGTCCCACCCGCATTTTTCGGAAGAAGTGCGCCTCCTTCTCCACCAGCTCGACCTTTTCTGCGTAACGGAAAATGATCTTGCTGCTGCCGCAGAAGAGGAAGGGGACACGCCGCTCGGACGTAAGATGAAGGATCTCTCCATCATCTATACGGCTTACAATGAATACCTCCGCAGCCATTTCAATTATGAAGGCAGCCTTTTCGACCTTCTGGCGCACGAAATCCCCAAGTCCGACATGATCCGCCATTCACGCATCTGGATCGACGGCTTCAACGGCATGGCGCCGCAGAAAATCAATATCGTTTCCGCCCTCATCCATACGGCAGAAGAAGTCACGATGACGCTGCAGATGGACAGGCCGGAAGATGCCGCAGAGAATACGACCTTCCTTCGTCCTTACAAGCTGTACGAGGACCTGTCCCTTCGTGAGCGCCATTCGGACTTCACGACGCTTACGGAAAAAGTCCGCTTCCATTCTCCCCGCCTTTCTTCGATGGATGAATCCTTCTTTGCCAGACGCGCTCTTTCCTGCCCGCTTCCCAAGGAGAAAAACGTGCGCCCTGAAGAAGGGCTCCACATCCTCCGCGCCGCAAGGAAAGAAGAAGAAGTGGATGCGATTTCCCGTGCCATCTTGACGCTCGTCCGTGACAAGGGCTTCCGCTGGAGGGACATCCTTGTCCTTCTAAGGACACCTGACGATTACACGGATATTTTCGAGCGCTCTTTTGAGAAATACAAGATCGCCGCCTTCATTGACAAGAAGCATCCGATGAACAACCATCCGCTCGTCATGATGACGGACGGCCTTCTCCGCTTCCTGACAGCCGAGACGACGAGAAAGAATTCGGGCTGGCAGAAGGAAACGATTTTCCGCCTCTTGAAGACCTTCCTCCTGCGCGATTTCACGCCCGAGGAAACAGACCGTCTTGAAAACTACGTCCTCTCCCACGGCATCCGCGCCTGGCAGTGGCATAAAGCATGGAAATTCCGTGAATACTGGGATATCGACGCAGAAGCGCAGCCGCCTTCCGAAAAGGAGCTTGCTGCCCTCCGGGAAGCCAATGACTGGAGAGTCCGTCTCACAAGCCTCCTCGATCCCCTTGCCTCCGCATGGAAGAAGGCTAAGACGGTCCGCGAAAAGTGCGCACTTTTATATCAGTTCTACCTCGACGAAAAGGTACCGGATACACTTGCCGGGCTCGATGATGTCGAATCTCTTCATACGAATATCCGCACGCACCTTCAGGTGTGGAAGAAGATGCTCTCGCTTCTGGACGAAATCGTCCATGCTGCCGGCGATGAAATCATGAGCGGAAAGGATTTCCTCTCCCTTCTCGAAGACGGGCTTTCCTCGCTCACGTACTCGACCATTCCGCCGTCCCTTGACCATGTGACGGTCACAGGCATGGACCGCGGGTATGCCATGGAAGCGCGCGCCGTCTTCATCCCGGGCATCTGCGAAGGGGATTTCCCGAAGAATATCGGGGAATCCGGCTTCTTCACAGAATCGGAAAGGCAGAAGATTTTCGCAGAAAGCCGCCTCCGCTTCGGCGCCGATCTCATGCAGGTCGTCCATCAGGAGCAGTTCTACTGCTACCTGGCCCTGACGCGCGCCTCGGACGTCCTCTACCTCTCCCTTCCCGCTGTCAGGGAAGACGGCACGGAAACCGAGCCTTCGCTCCTTCTGACGCAGCTCTCCGGCCTCGGTTATCCGTCGGAAGACATCCACGTCCTTCCGCCGTCCCCGGCCAATGATGATGCGTCCTTCTTCTGCAATCCCGATCAGGCGCTTTCCCTTCTCCCTTCCATCCTGCGCGAAAGCATCCCGGAGAAGGATTCCCGCTGGGCAGGCCTTGCCGCATGGGCAAAAAACAGTTCTTCTTATGGCACTACTCTTTGGTTAAAGATGCAAAGCCTCCACTATTCCAATGAGGCAGAGCCGCTCCCGCTGGACATTGCCGCGCGCCTCTTCAAGCCGGGCGGAAGGTTCTTAAGCTCCGTCACCCGCCTTGAAAATTACCGCGGCTGCGCATACCGCTATTTCCTGCAGTACGGCCTTGGCATCAAGGAAAGGGATACAGGAGACCTCCAGTCGCTCGACTTCGGCAACTACCTCCATGCATCGCTCCACCGTTTCGGAAGCGTCCTGGGGAAGGAGAACAAGCAGTGGAGAGATGCGACGGATGAGTACATCGAGAACCTTTCGAGCAAGATTGCCTCCTCCATCGCGCCCCGCGTCCGCTACGGCGCCCTTCATTCCGATGCGGCCTCCCGCTATACGGAAAATGCGCTCAATAAGACATTCAAGAATACACTTTCTTCCTTAAGGGAATGGAGTAAGTCGAGCTCCTTTGACACGAAAGCCCTGGAGCACAAGTTCTTCCTGCACCTTCGGGCAGAAAACGGGGAGACCTTCACGCTGAACGGCAAAATCGACCGCGTCGATATGCTTGGCGAGAACGTCGCTGTCTACGACTACAAGACGGGCCATACGACGGCAAGCCTTGTGGAAATCGTCAGCGGCCTCAAGCTCCAGCTTCTCACCTACCTTCTGGGCCTCATGGAAGAGGCAGATGGAAATCCGCTCCTTCCTGCCGCCCTCATGTATATTTACCTTTCAGGCGATGTCAAGATCGTCTCGTCCGTGCCGCGTAATGGTATTCCGGATCTTCCGGCCAAGGACGGTGCATCCGGCTTTATCACTTCATCGGGTGCAACCGTTTACGATCTCGACAGCCGCGCAGGCAGTAATGACTCGATCCTTCCTGTCCGCATGAAGAATGACGGAGATCCGTATAATACAGGAAATGTGCTCTCCAAGGAAGATTTCGATCATCTTCTGCGGATCGTGAAGAAGAGGATCATCATGCTCTATGAAGAGATGATTTCCGGCAGGATCGATATCCGTCCCGTCCGCTTCAAGGGAAGCTCGCCCTGCAAGTACTGCCCATACCACTCCATCTGCCGCTTCGACCCGAGCCGCAGGGAAGAAAATTACGATTACATCCATGCTGTCAGCGACAAAGATATGAAGCGTGAGCTTCCAGGGATAGCATTCGATATGACAAAACCAAGAAAGGAGGATGACAATGGCTAACCGCTGGACCCCGGCGCAGCAGGAAGCGCTGGATACAAGAAACAAGAATCTCCTGCTCTCAGCTGCTGCAGGAAGCGGCAAGACCGCAGTCCTCACCGAACGCATCACGCGCATCGCAGGCGACATGGAAAGCGGCATCGATATCAACGAGCTTCTCGTCCTCACTTTCACAAAGGCAGCCGCTGCTGAAATGAAGAGCCGCGTCTCGGCGTCTTTGACAAACAAGCTCCGCGAAGCGGATGCGGAGAACAATCTGCCCCTCATCCATCACTTAGAGCGCCAGCTCTCTCTCATGGGAAGCGCGCAGATTTCCACGCTCGACTCCTTCTTCCAGTCGCTTCTCCGCCAGTACTTCTACCTCCTCGATCTGGATCCCAAGACACAGATCATGGCAGATGAAAACGAAGGATACCTGCTGAAGGAAGCCGTCCTTGCCGAAGTGCTGGAAAGATGGTACGAAGAAGCTGACCCGGATTTCCTCAAAACGGCCGACCTCTTTGCCAGCCGCTACCAGGACCGCGACCTGAAGGATACGATCCTGCGCATCCACAACTTCTCCTGCTCGATGCCATTCCCGATCGACTGGCTCAAGCATCTGCCCGATCCTTACAACATCCCCGATGGTACGAAGCTGGACGACATTCCCTGGAGCTATGATTTCCTTGCCTCGATCATTTCTACTTCGGAGAAGATCAGCGAATACTACCGGCGCGCTTTTGAAATCATGGATCAGAATGATGCAGCGCGTGCCGTCTACAGTGACCAGCTTTCGAATGAATACAGCTTCATTTCCTCTCTCGCCGAAGTTTCTTCCTGGAAAGACCTCTATGATCTTCCCTCCTTTACCTTCGCCCGTCTCACAATCGCAACCGCCAAGGTGCTGAAGCCCTATAAAATGCTTGTCAAAGAGTTCAATGCCACTCCGGATGCCGAGACCATCAAGGCTCTCCGGAAGCAGGCTGCGGCTACGTATAATAAGTCGATAGCTCCCCTGATCGGGATTTCCGAAGACCAGTGGATCGGAGAGACGCGCAATATGGCTCCGATCGTGAAGGTGCTCTCTGACATTACCATCGACTTCACGCATTCTCTTTCGGAGAGGAAACGCCAGGAAGGCGTCATGGACTTCAATGATCTGGAGCACTATGTCTTAGACGTCCTCGTCGACAAGGATGATCCGGCATTCACGCCTGAGACGGCCGCTGATTTCCCGTCGGAAGCCGCTCTTGCCATACGCTCACGTTACAAGGAAGTCATGATCGATGAGTACCAGGACACGAACGGCGTGCAGGAACTCATCACCTCCCTTCTCTCCAGCGGAGACAACCGCTTCATGGTCGGCGACATCAAGCAGAGCATTTACCGCTTCCGTCAGGCGGACCCGACGATATTCCTCGGAAAGTACAATGACTTCAGCACGAATGAGGCTGCTACAGACCACAGGATCGACCTCAATAAGAATTTCCGAAGCGATGCGGCCATCCTTTCTTCCATCAATTTCATCTTCCGCCAGATCATGACGGAAAGAAATCTGGAGCTGAACTACGGGGCGGCGGAAGCGCTCTACCCGGGACGCCACGAGGAAGAGAGGCCTTCCGATTACTGCGGCGGCTCTGTCTCCATCGGCCTCATCGACAAGGATATCGAAGAGGCGCAGAATGATAATCCCAAGATCAAGGATATGGAAAACATACGCCTCGAAGGCAGGCTGATTGCGGCGAAAATCCGCAGCCTCATCGACAGCAAGGCCAAGGTCATGAACGGCGACGGCACCTTCCGCCCCATCACTTACAGTGATATCGTCATTCTTCTCCGCTCCGTGGCAGGAAAAGCCCCCATCCTTTTGAAGGTCATGGGAGAATACGGCATTCCTGCGATTTCCGACAGGGAAGACGATTACATCCAGAATCCGGAAGTCGAGACGCTCCTTGCGCTCCTCAAGATCATCGACAATCCGCTGCAGGACCTGGCGCTGACGGCTGTCCTGCGCTCTGTCTTCGTAGGCCTTGATGAAGAGGATCTTTCGCGCCTGCGACTTGCCCAGAAGGCTGCCGGTGCTGAGCATATCTGGCCTGTCCTTGGAAATGCGGATCATATCCTCAAACCGGGAGGAGCCGGCCTTGTTTCTTCCTTCCTTTCCCTCTACAAGGAATGGCGCCTGCAGGCTGTCAAGGACGGCGCAGCACCGCTCATCAGGAAGATCATCGCGGATACCGATTACCTCACTTACGTCTCCGGACTTTCCGGCGGCGAATTCAGGAAAGCACATGTCCTTGCCTTCTATCAGCTGGCTCTTTCGAGAGACAGCGGCGCCAGGAGCGGCCTCTACTCTTTCCTCACTGAGCTTTCGCGCCTGACGAAGGACGAACGTAATTTCCGCGCCAAGACGCCTTCTGTCTCTGCCGCCGATGCTGTCCGCATCATGACGATCCACAGGAGCAAGGGGCTTGAATTCCCTGTCGTCTTCCTGGTCGATGCGGCAAAAGAATTCAACCTCCGCGACACGAAGGCAACGGCCGTCTGCCACAAGGACAGGGGAATCGGCATCCAGTACTATGACGAAGAGACCCATGCACGCTGGCCCAGCCTCTACTGGTATTCCGTCCGCTCCGCTTCCGAAAGGGAAAGCAAAGCCGAAGAAGCGCGCCTCCTCTACGTCGCCATGACGCGCGCAAGAGACAAGCTCTTCATTACAGCTACTTTGAAGGATACCATAAGATCCCTTGACCTCTGGATGGCCTCCCTGGCTGGCACGGAAACTGGCGAAGTCCGCCCGCTCCCGTCCTATATCACATCCGGTGCCGCTTCCTACCTTGACTGGATCATGCCGGCGGCGCTCCGTCATCGCTCATCCAAAGATGTATGGGACCGTCTCATGCGCATCCCCTCCTATGCTGACGATGCAGAAGGAGACCACTCTCTTTTCGATATTTCCATCACTCCGGAAACTTCGCTCCTCAGAGCGGATGAAACCGCGGATGCTGCAGAAACGGAAAAGCAGCTGATCGAGGTGGAAGAAACACCGGAGACGAATGCTGACCGCTTCCTTGCTTCCCTTCCTTCTGAGGTACCTGAAGATCTTTCCCGCCGCCTCACATGGAGCTACGCCTTCCCGGGCGCTGCCAATACGCCGGGAAAACTGACAGCCACAGCCGCGGTCAAGCTTCGTGAAACGCTCGAAGCTTCGGAAAGCGATGAACCGCCGTATGCCTCTGAAGTCCTGGCACCGGACCTTCCTTCCCTTCCTGAAACGGAAGAGGGCGAAGAAAATGAGGAAACAGAAGGAATGAAGGAAACGCTTCCTGCCGATTATGCAGAGCCGCCTTCTTTCCTCTCCGGAGGAAAACCAGGCTTTACAGGGACTTCCTTTGGTACACTCATGCATAAGGCGATGGAAATGATAGATTTCAAGACCGTCCCGGCAACAAGGGAAGCTTTAAGAAATGAAATCATGCGCCTTACGGAATCGGGCATCTTCACGAAGGATGAAGAGGAAGTCCTCCTTTCAGAAAGAAAGTACACAAATCCTGTCGCTTCTCTCATCACCTTCGCAGAAAGCCCTCTGGGCACTCTCATGAAAGAAGCAGAGACAGTCAGGAAGGAAATGCCTTTCTCGATCCTCCTTCCTGCGGATTCCTTCTATCCCGACTGCGAAAAGGGCGAGAAGATATTCCTGCAGGGGATCATGGACTGCCTCCTTGAAACGAAGGACGGCCTTACCGTCATCGATTACAAGACGGACCGCGTCATGACCGAAGAGGAACTTCGAGAGCATTACAAGATCCAGCTTCAGGTCTACGGAGAAGCCGCTGAAAAGCTCCTCGGAAAACCCGTCGTACGCCTTTCCCTCTGGGCCTTCCGCTTAGGAAAAGCCATCGACATACCGCTTCACAGGAATTAAAGCAATCAAAAAGGATGTGAACCATTTGGAACACATCCTTTTTTGTTGGCTTGTTTTAATATTACTTGATTCACAGTGCTTCTTCTGCTGTGGAAGGCATATCCGGAGCCGGTGTATTGAACCATTTTTCATGGAGCTTGTTCAGCGTGCCGTCTTTCTTGAGCTTGGCGATGGCAGCATTGACTTCCTGCTGCAGTTCCTTATTGTCCTTGTTGAAGCCGAAGGCAAAGTACTGGACTTTGGAATCCGGAACATCGACGACGCGGAATGCGCCCTTGCCATCGGTAGCTACGAAGTAATCGGCAGCCGGTTTATCCAGGATGCCTGCATTAGCGCCGCCGGCCTTGAGTTCCATGACGATATCGCTGGAATGATCGAAGTTTCTTGTATTCATGCCTTTTTCAGCCGCATAGTAAGCAGCGGTCGTTCCGACCTGGACAGCAACTTCCTTTTCCTTCAGGAGGTCTTCGACACTGTGGATGTCACTATCTGCCTTGGTTACGATAGCAAGTTTTGTCGCATAGAAAGGAGCGGCGAAGAGGATCTTGTCTGCTCTTTCCTTCGTTGCTGTCATGCCGGATGCCGTCATGTCCACTTCCTTGGACTGCAGAGCCGGGATCAGGCCGTCAAATGCCACGTTCTTGAATTCGACTTTCCTGTTCATGTCCTGAGCAACAGCACGGACGACGTCGATTTCATATCCTGTATAATCCTTGCCGTCCTTGGATTTGAATTCAAACGGCACGTATGTTGCGTTCGTTGCTACCTTCAGCGGTTTCAGACCTTCCGATGATGCCGCTTTCTTTTCACCGCCGCATCCGGCCATGATGCCGGCTGCCATAGCGAGAGAAGCTGCGAGAATGATACCCTTTTTCCAGTTTTTCATATTTTGCACCCCATTGCATACTACATAAATTTAATACCTATTATACAGTCATATACTGCATATGTCCATAGTTTTATTAATATATATGCATAAATATTATAAATTTTCATCTTTGCACTAAAAAAGACTGCGGAAGATGAATGATCATTTCCACAGTCCTTTTTAAAATTAACGGATGACGGTGCCTTTGGTGTCCTTGACGAAGAAGAGGACATTGACAGCAGCCGCAAGATATACGGCGGAGAGCAGGACGAAAGCGGTATTGAAGCCGTTTGTCTGTGCAATCGTACCGATGATGACCGGAGCGAAGCCGCCTACGGCGCGTCCGGTATTGAAGATGAAGTTCTGCGCAGTGGATCTGGCGTCGGTCGTGTAGTTCTCAGAGAGAAGCGTGCCGTAGCCTGCCATCATGCCGTTGCAGAAGAAGCCGAGGAATGCGCCGCCGAAGAGGAGCGCAATCGGCGTGCCGAGATTGACGTAGATATACACCATGGCAGCAGCGCATACGTAGAAAAGAAGGTACGGCTTCTTGCGTCCGAGACGGTCGCAGAGCCAGCCGAATACGAAGATGCCTGCAATCATGCCGATGACAGTGACGATCATCCAGCCGGACATGGACTTGGTGGTCAGGCCGTGTTCCTTCAGAAGGATCATCGGGAGCCATACCATGATGCCGTAGTAGCCGAAGTTCTGTACGCTTGTCATGATGGTGAGCGCTATTGTCGTGATGGTCGTCTTCTTGTCAGCGAAGAGGTGCGCAAGCGGGAATTTCTTTGCTTCTGTCAGCTGTTCTTCTTCTTCAGCCGTCAGCTTCTCGCCTGCATCTTTTCTTGCCTGAAGCGCTTTCTTCATTTCCTTGCGCTTGACCCACATCGGCGGTTCTTTGATGCCGTGACGGGCCCATGCGGCAAGGAGTGCCGGAAGGACGCCTACGAGGAAGAGTCCTCTCCAGCCGTAGTCAGGAAGGACGACAGCAGCAAGGATAGCCGCAAGAACGGCGCCTGCCTGCCAGCCCATCGCTACGCCGGCTGTGGCTCTGGCGCGCTTGGCGCCCGGCCATGTTTCTGATACGAGGGTCATGCCAATGCCATATTCACCGCCAAGGCCGAGCCCTGCCAGGAAACGCAGGATGTCCAGATGGACTGCATTGTCCGCAAAGGCGCATGCGCCCGTGAATATGGAGAAAATAATGATGGTGAGGGAGAAGGTGTGCACCCTGCCCCACCAGTCGGCAAAAATGCCGAAGATGTATCCGCCGAGGACCGTGCCTATCAGCGTATACGTGGCAATCATGCCGCCTTCGCCAAGCGTCAGGCCGAATTCACTGACGATGGCCGCCATCGCAAAAGAAAGAATCAGAACGTCGAGCCCGTCCATGGCGTAACCGATGATCGAGGCCCACATGATTTTCCAACGCTCTTTGCGAGTGACTCCTGTTTCCTCAAATTCCAATTCTTCAATTGTTTTCTGCGACATAGTACCCCCCTGGTGTACAACTAAGAATCCGTAAGCCAAATTCTGCACAAATTGTCTTATTTTACAACAACTTTACTGATTTGCAAAGGGGAAAAATAAAAAAGGCCAAAGATTTTTCCCGGCCTTAATTTTCTTTATTTCTTGTTCATTTTTGTACTTTCTTGCCGACAAGCCCGCCTTCGACTTCCTGCACGTCGAATACGGTGATGAAAGCGGAGGGATCGATGTCGCGGACGACCTGCTTGAGTTTCGTGACTTCCAGTCTGGAAATGACGCAGTAGAGGACATCCTTGTCATCTTTCAGGAATCCGCCCTGCCCGTGGAGGCGTGTCACGGCGCGGTGCATGTCATGGACGATGGCATCGCTGACGTCGTCATAGCATGTCGTGATGATGAAGATGCCCTTGGAGGAATCAAGCCCTGTCGAGACGGCATCAATCATGCGCGAGCAGATGAAGTACGCGATGAGGGAATACATGGCGCTGTTCCAGCTGAAGACGAAGCCCGCGGCGCCCAGGATGAAGAAGTTGAAAAACATGACGATTTCGCCGACTGAAAACGACGACCGGCTGTCCATCCAGATCGCCACGATTTCCGTGCCATCCGTCGACCCCCCGTTCTTGATGACGATGCCTACGCCGAGTCCTATGATAATCCCGCCAAAAATCGTCGACAGGAAGGGATCGTTTGTCGCCGGCATCATTTTCTCAAGCCTGGACGAGCAGAGGGAAAGGACGATGATGGCAAACATGGATGATGCCGCCAGTCTCGGCCCTAAGCTCTTATAGCCCATGTAGAAGAAGGGAACATTCAAAAGGACAATGAGCACGCTGAAAGGGATCCCCGTCAGCGCCTGGATCAGAAGAGAAATACCTGTCACGCCGCCGTCGATGACGTGGTTCGGGATCAGGAACAGGTTCAGCCCTGCAGAATAAATCGCAGCGCCGATTGTAAGACCTATGGCACGCCGGATCTGGCGTACTTTATCTATTCTTCTAAGTGCGTCTGTCATGCTTCCTCCTGAAAATAAAAAACCGCGGCTT
>NZ_FR896456.1:14710-15791 GCF_000435155.1 Dialister sp. CAG:357
GGCCGCGGGTCATATGCTGTGGCGGAAGGGATGGGATTCGAACCCATGAACCTCTCACGAAGTTAACGGTTTTCAAGACCGCCTCCTTCAACCGCTCGGACACCCTTCCATATCTTACTATTATATTTTACATTCCTGAATCTGTCAAATGATTCAGGGAAATCCCCTCTTTTGTCAGCGAGATGACATAAAGAGTATAATAAATAAAATAGCATAATAATCAATATTATACTAAAAAAATACAGTGAGGTTCTTATGGATACAAAACAGAAGATTGATGAAATCCTTTCCGAGACGGGGAAGGCTGTCCTGGGCAAACAGGAAGTCCTATCCCGCATTTTGACTGCCATCCTGGCAGGGGGCCATATCCTGATCGATGACATTCCGGGCGTCGGCAAGACGACGATCGCTGTCGCCTTCACGCACGCCCTGGGGCTCGATTACAAAAGGATGCAGTTCACCCCGGACGTCCTTCCTTCGGATATCACGGGCTTTTCCATGTACGACAAGAATTCCGGCGAGTTCCGCTACATGCCGGGCAGCGCCATGACGAATCTTTTCCTTGCCGATGAAATCAACCGTGCATCGCCGAAGACGCAGTCCGCGCTCCTGGAAGTCATGCAGGAAGGAAAGCTTTCCGTCGACGGCAAGACCTACCCCGTCCCGCAGCCCTTCATCGTCATGGCAACGCAGAACCCCTACGGCTCTTCTGGCACGCAGGAACTCCCTGATTCCCAGACAGACCGCTTCATGATCCGCATCACGGTCGGCTATCCGTCTGCGAAGGATGAAATCGCCATCCTGAAGCATGAGAACATGGTCGCCGCTTCTGAAGTGGAAGCCATCGTTTCTGCAAAAGAGCTGATGGAAATGAGAAAAGAAGCAGCCGCTGTCCACGTCGAAGACTCGATTTACGGCTACATGGTCAATATCGCAAACGCTTCCCGCACACATGCCGACGTCAGCCTTGGCATTTCGCCCCGCGGCACGATGGCGCTTTCTTCCATGTCCAAGGCGCACGCGCTGATGGAAGGAAGAGACTACGTCATTCCTGACGACGTCCTCTCGGTCGCTCCCTACA
>NZ_FR896456.1:15820-25577 GCF_000435155.1 Dialister sp. CAG:357
CGCTGACCCACCGCCTGACGCTGACGGGCGACGCCCGCTTTGCCGGAAAGACGCCTGGCTCGGTCCTGGCTTCCATCCTTTCCTCCGTGCCGCGCCCCTCTCTGAAGGAGGACTAAATGAGGCGCTTCCTTTATATTTTCATCTGCATCGCGGCGATCTTTGTCATGACGATCTATGACCTGTATGCAGCCTTTCTCATGGCCGTCATGCTCATCCTTGCGCCCCTGCTTTCAATCCTTCCGATGTACTGGATCAGGAAACGGCTGAGACTTTCTATCAAAGTACCGGCCCGGCTCCTTCGCGGCCACCTGGCCGAAGCACAGCTGACACTTGAAGGCCCGTTCCTTTCCCTCCTTTCATCGCCGGAAGCACTCCTTGGTGCGGAAACGTCCGATGAGACAGTCTCCTTTGACGGCGGCATCCGTTTCATCTTCCGCCGCACGGCTTCCCACTGCGGACGCTTCGACATGGGCGAGGCGCATATCCGCTGGACCGATCCCTTCGGTTTCCATACATTTACCCTCAATGCGGGAAATGTATCCATCATCGTCCTTCCGCTCAAGATGGGTGAATACAAGGCAACGATGAAGACGCTCCGCCTCATTGCAGGAAGCGATGAACCGGAACGTTTCGGTGCCACGCTGTACAAGCCGGGCGACAATCCGCACCTGATCAACTGGAAGGTGACCGCCAGAACAGACGATGTCTATGTGCGTGACATGTATCCCGCCGAAGGCACGAACCTGGTCCTTGCCGCTGACTATGCCAGAAAACCGGATGAACGCGACCTCCTGTGCGACGCACTCTATTCCGCCGGCCTTGCCCTCTGCGCATCCCGCATGAATTTCCTCTTCGCATGGAATGCAGGCACAGGCTCGGTCATCACACAGATGATCAGAAATCAGGAAGACTGGTCCGATGCCATCGCCTCCTTCCTGGCAGGCGGCAGGAAAGACGCTCTGAAAGCAGGCGGCCTTTCTCCTTACGTCCCGATTCTCTATATGACAGATAATCCGGCGCCTTCCGTTTCCCCGTCCCTCCACCCGGTCATCTGGTGCACCAGGGATTCCAGGGAAGCGCAGCTTTCCGGAAAAGACGCGATCATGCGCGCGATGGGAGGCGGAACATGACAAGGAAGTACGTTACCATCTCCTTCATCTCCGCGCTCGGCGCCTTCGGCCTGATCCATCTGGTCTTTTCCCTCATCGGATCCTACGGCTACCTCATGGGAATCAGCGGCGCCTTCATCGTCTTTGCGCTTTCCGTCCTGACGATGGCGGCCGGCTTTCGAAGAAGGACCGCTGTCCTCCTCATTTTCTTCATGACATTCCCGACAGCGCTCCTCCTCTCCTACGGGACGCTGTACCAGAGTGCCCTTTCGGCTTCGATTCCCTTCATCCAGAATCTGAACGAAGCCTACAACCTTGATATGGAAGTACCAAAGCTCCTCATCCGGTTCAGTCCGCTGCCGGCTAGGACCTTCCTCCTCATGGCGATTTCCTGGATCTTCTTTTACGGTTCGACCGCAAGGCTCGGACGCGTCATCGCGACGCTCCTATCCCTGGCCGCCATTCTTTTCTCCTTCTACTTCGGCTTCGAACCGCCGACGCTTTCCATCATCCTTTTGGGCGCTTATGCACTGACGACGCCTGCGATGCTTGGAAACAAGGGCCAGGGCGATCCGGAAGTCGGCGCATTCATTGCCGCTGTCATCCTTGGCGCTGCCCTCTCCCTCGTCATCCCGCCTTCCCGCTATGAGCAGCCCCGTCTCCTCGCCCGCGCGCAGGACACGATCCTCTCCATGACGGATCCCTATGATCCGATCTTCTACGCAGGCAATGCCTACACGGGCATGATGAAGGGAGCCGGCACCGGGAAACTGGGCGATACACAGGGCGTGCGCTACACGGGCCGCATCATTGCCGATATCGAATCGGCCGGCGCGACGAAGCGCATGTACCTCAGGAGCTGGCATGGAAGCGTCTATAAGGACAACCAGTGGAAGGAACTTCCGGCCGGTGATTATGACGACGTCCTTACCCTTTTCAAGGGAAATCAGGGAGAATGGTACGACCAGGGCGCATGGCTCATGGAAGTCGTTTCCAGAAGCCCTGCCCTTTCGCAAAGCCTTGAAAACTACCTGCCTGAAAGAGTGAAGGTGCCGCTCCTCAAGAAGGACTTCGCCGTCGATGCCGTCTACGACAAGAGCCGCTACTTCCTGCTCCCGTATGATGCCAGCTTCGGCGCTCCTCTCTTTGATTACGACCGCGCGCCAGTCAGCCGCGAAGGAAAAGCATACAGCACCTATGTCTGGGACTATCCGGAAGGCGCCGTCCTTTCCTTCTATGACAATGAACGGACAGGCGATGCCTACTTCAGGACATATGAAAACGGCGAAGCGCTTTACCGCAATTTCGTCTATGCCCACTACCTGACTGTGCCGGATGAAGTAAAACCCGCCCTGAAACAGGTGGAAGGACTGACGAAGGTCACAACGATGGCTGAGAAACGCGCCCGCGTCGAACAGATCCAGCGCTTCTTTGCCAAGAACTACAAGTACACGACGCACCCGGGAAAGACACCGGAAGGCAAGGATTTCATTTCCTACTTCCTGACGGAGAGCCGCGAAGGCTACTGTACTTACTTTGCTTCCGCCGCTGTCATGATGCTCCGCGAGTCAGGCATTCCTGCCCGCTACGTGTCCGGCCTTTCCGTCGATAAGAATGAAATCAACGGTGCTTCGCTTTCGCCGCAGGGCCTTCACAAGCTTGGCGTCAATGACCGCCATGCCCACGCATGGGCAGAAGTCTACGTCGATGGCATCGGCTGGCGCCCCTGCGAAGTGACACCTGGCATCGAAGGCGCAGAAAACCCGTTCCCGAATCAGGAAGACAAGAAGAGGAACAACACAGGTGCCCCTGATGCACCGTCGGATCCGAAGGATTCCAAAGGAACGATGCCTGATAATAACGGACAGAAGGACCAGCAGCAACAGCAGCAGAGCCAGTCTCAGCCCCAGCCCAAAGAGCAGCCGGCTCCCAAACAGGCCCAGCAGGTTTCTCCTCGTTCCTCCCTCCTTCCCGTCATCATCCCGGTCATCATTTTCTTCTTTCTCCTTTCCCTCTATCCGATCATGAAGATGAGAAGGGTACCGAAGATCCTTGACCGCGCCGTGAAGGACAAGAAAGGCTTCAACGACCTTCTCGACTACATTTCCCGCCTCTCCCTCTGGGCAGGTATCCCGGAAAACGCATCGTATGAAGAAATGAAGAAACTTTCCCTCGACCCGAGATTTGAAAACTTCGACAGGATGCTGGACATCCTCATCCATGCCCGCTTCTCCGGAAGACCTCTTTCCGAAGAAGAACGGATGGAAGTCACGGACATCGTCCGCGCCGCCAGAATCCGTTGCCTTGAAAAGCTTTCTTTCTTCGAGAGAATCAAACTTCGCGTGAAAGGGATACTGTAAGCAATAAAGCAACAAAAAAGATGTGCCACCGCAATGGGTGCACATCTTTTTTTAATGCTTATTCATTGAATCCCTATCCTCAGATCGGGAAGAGAAGTCTTGCTACGAAGATGGTTCCTGTCATGGTAATGCAGGAGAGGAACGTACTCATCATGACGAGCTCGGTCGCAAAGTCTTCGCAGTTCTGGAATTCGACAGCGTACAGGACGGAATTGACGGCGGCTGGAACGGACGACATGATCAGAATCGTCTGATTGACGGCCTGCGAAAATTCGATGCCGAAGAAGCCCCATACGTGAATCAGGATGTACGCGGAAATCGGAGCAAAGATCAGGCGGATGCCGCTTCCGAGCCATGCGTCGATATCCCCGAAGGAGACCTTGCTCCTGTGGATCTGCATGCCAAGGGCAATCATGACGATGGCGACAAGAGCCGAGGCGCAGTTCTGAAGTACTGGCCAGAGGAAGGCCGCGCGCATATCAAAGCCGATGTACTTGATGAAGAAGACAAGAGCCAGCGTATAGACGACCGGCATGTGGAAGACGACGGAAAGGGCGTCTCTCGGTGTCAGTCTCCCTTTGCCTGCCTGATACAGGCCGATCGTGTTGAGCGTCATGTTCATTTCGACGAGCATCAGTGTGGCTGCTGCCAGTGCTTCCGCAAGGTAGGGCGTCTTGCCGTCAATGACGTAGGGCGCATTCGTGAAGACAAGAGCAATCAGCGCAATGCCGATATTTCCGCTGTTGGAAAACATAGTGCCGTTCTTGAAAGCTTCTATTTTTGACGGTGCGAAGCCGCGCAGCGTTCCGACGAACCAGGCAAAAATGGCAATGACCGCCATCTGGGCGCATGCCAGAAGGAATACGTTGAACATCGCCATATTGAATTTGGCGACATAAATGCTGTAGAAAATGAAGCATGGAAGGACGACGTAGAAGGTCAGCTTGGTGAGCGATGCGACGTTCATATTGAATTTCCTGTCCATGAGGTATCCGATTGCCACGAATACGAGAAGCGGAAGGATGTTGTCTGTAATGATCTGTAAGAATGCCATATCGTTCCCTCCTCAGCCTGCCAGCGGGAAAAGAACCCGCGCGAGGTAAATCATGCACGTCAGCGTCAGAGCGCCGGCAACCGTGCTGAAGAGAACGGACTGCGTCACAAGGCCTGCATCCTCACCGTATTCGACGCCGTAAATGATGAGCGCCATAGAAGACGGGACGGCTGCGCAGATGAAGAATACCTGCGAAGCAATCGGGCTGAAGGCGCCGCCAAAGAGAGTCAGGACGCCCCATGCAATGGCCGGACAGAGGATGAGCTTATTGAAAGACGTGGCAAGGATGAAACGGTCCGGCTTCCTGAGCTTGCTCCTGTGAAGCTGAAGACCGATCGTGACGGTGACAAGGACGATAAAAGCGCCATTGAAATGCGTGAGGACCGGCCAGAGGAAGGTATGCTCGAGATGGATGCCTGCGCTCCTGACAAGGATGGCAAGGATGGCCGCATAGAGGGCCGGCATCTTCACCATGAAGGAGAGGACTTCCTTGACCGTCGACCCGCGGCTTCTGATGAGCGCTGCGCCGAATGTATTGACGACAATATTCATGACAATCATGATGATGACCATCGTCCCCATGGCTTCAGCAAGATGCGGCGCGCTGCCAGCTTCCGTAGCAAAGGGCGGATGCGTGAAGATCATGACAGCCAGAGCTGCTCCGATATGGCCGGCATTCGAGAAGGAGGAAACGGCTTCAAAAGCGCCCTTTTCCGCCCCTCCCAGATGAAACATATGCGCCATTCCCATCGAGAGGAAATACATGACCGCCAGAAGGATGAGCACCGCAGGAATCATCAGAAGATCATCCGATTCGAAGTGGTACCGGTACATCGTGTAAAAAATGAAACAGGGCAGCACGACCCAGATCGTCAGGCGACTGTACGTCGATATGTCGATCTTGAACTTGCTGTCCAGAAACACCCCTGCCCCGATGAAGGCAAAGAGCGGCAGGATATCATCCCACAGAATCTGAAGTAGTATCATAATAACCTTTCTTTCCAGAATGTAAAGAGTGCTTTCATGTACTCGAAAAGCACGGGCAGAGCCTGACAAATTTAGGCCGGCTGGTCCCGCGTCCTTTCCCAGGAATGAAACCTGAATCAACTATCACTGTACCATTTAGTATACAACGATTTTACTTTCGAGAAAAGAATTCACATAGAAATTTCGATACTTCTCCCCCTGTTTCTTTTCAGGAAGCCGAAAATGTAAAAGGCTGTAACGAAATGATTGTACATTTCGTCACAGCCCTCTGATTAATGTCTTTTACGGTTTGAATTTATATCCTACGCCCCAGATGGTGATGATGTGACGTGGATTGGCCGGATCTTTTTCCACGGTTTCACGAAGCCTGTTGATATGGACCGGCACGGTGGACGTATTTCCCAGGGAATCAAGGCCCCAGATGCGCGTATAAAGGGATTCCCTGCTGAATACGACATCCGGATGTTCCATCAGGAATTCAAGGAGCTGGAATTCCTTGTTCGGAAGTTCCTTTTCCTTGCCGTCGACCCAGACTCTTCTCGTATCCGGTTCCAGCATGATGTCGCCGAGCGTGATGCGCTTTGTTTCCTTCTTCGTCCCCTTGAGACGGTCATACTGCGCCAGCTGCGCCTTGACCTTTGCGACAAGGACGCCCGGGGAAAACGGCTTTGCGATGTAGTCGTCCGCCCCATAGCCAAGGCCGCGGATCTTGTCGATATCTTCCCTCTTTGCCGTGACGAGCATGATCGGCTTGTCTGTCTTGTCGCGAAGCTTCCTGCAGATTTCAAAGCCGTCCATGTTAGGAAGCATGACGTCTAAGAGGAAAAGGTCATAAATGCCCGTCAGCGCTTCGGAAAGCCCCTTTGCGCCGTCTTCCTCGACATGCACCTCGTAGCCACTGACTTCAAGGTAATCCTTCTCAATGGAAGCAATATCATCATCATCTTCAACGATCAGTATTCTCTTTGTCATGGTCCCCCTCCAATGGATATGAAATCGTGAATGAAAGCCCGTGCGGCTTTCTGTTTTCTACTTTTATCTCGCCATGCATGAGGCTCGCAGCACGGTTTACGATGGCCAGGCCAAGCCCGCTGCCATTTTCCGTCCTGCTCCTTGCCTTATCGGTCCGGTAGAAGGCTTCCAGAAGACGCCCAAGCGCCTCTTCCGGAACTCCCGGCCCGTCATCCGCCAGATTGAATATGGCTCTGCCTTTTTCCTTCCTGACGGTCACAAATATTTTGACCTTCTCTTCTGTCTTGTACTTCAGACTGTTCGTCACAAGGTTTTCCATAATGCGTTCCAGGAGTAGATGGCTTCCCTTGATCGGAACATTGTCTTCCAGGAACGTTTCAAATTCAGCCCCGCTCTTCTCCCAGCTGATCTTGTTCTCATCGATGATTTCCTTCGTGAGATGCGACAGATTGATGGATTCCTGCGGAAGGACTTTCTCTCCGACGTCCATCTTCGTCAGAAGCATCAGCTGCTCGATCATGCGCTCCAGGACGTCTGCCTTCTTCTGGATGACAAGGAGGTACTTCTTCCTTCTTTCAGGCGTATCGGCCACATTGTCCAGAAGCCCTTCGACGTAGGCGCGGATCGATGTCAGAGGCGTCCTTATATCATGGGAAATACTTGCGATGAGTTCTTTTCTCTTCTCCTCGTCCTTCTCCCTTTCTTCAAGGGACTCCTTCAGCTTCTCGCTCATCAGGTTGAACGCCACCATGACGGGCGTGAATTCATCGAACCTGTCGTAATGGAGATGAATATCCAGATTTCCTTCCTGGATTTCCTCAGACCCTCTCTTTAATTCCTTCAGCGGATTGACAATCCTTCTGATAAGGAAGCGGGACAGGAACCAGCTCGTGCCGAGGATGAAAATCACAAGGCAGATGCCGACGAATTTATTCGCTTCCTGGAAAGCCTTTTCAATGGCATTGTCATTCCTGCCGACAGGCTGGCGCGCAGCGACATAGAGGTCATACTCATGACCGCGGATCAGCTGCCGCTCCATATAGTCATAATTGCCGTTTTCCGTCAGGCTGAAAATGCTGTTGGACTTATCGATTCCAATATTATCCCTGATTCCCAGACGCATGCGGATGATGTCGCCCCTGAGCGCTTCATTGCCGTATCCGTAAATCACTTCCCCGTCACGGGTCAGGATCACGTACGTCTGCACCGGGTCCACAATATCCACGAGCCACTGGAAATCCTGCGGATCCCCTCCATGGCGCATCGTATGGAAAATATCCATGCTGAGCGCCCTTGTGATCGTATCAAACTGATAATCGCTTTCCGGCATGACATGGTTGCCTGCCTTCGCATACAGGATCAATCCCGCGAGGGATGAAGCAAGCACGAAAAGCGTCATGATGATAGGAAGCACGCATACCAGTATGTGGGAAAGAATCATCCTCATTCGTATTGTCATGTCCATCCCTCTTTCCAGAAGTCCAACATTTTCATGGACTTTCTTATCTTAATGATACGCATGGAAAAAACTTCATGCAAGTTCCATTTTATCCTATTTATTTTTTGTTTAAGATTTTTTGTCATTTCCTTGAAGACCGCCATGTATGCTTGGTATAGAAAAATTTGGGAAAGAGTGCGGAAAGACCTTTCCCATGGCGATGATTATTTTTTCTTTCCGTGTGACCGGCCGTATGATACGCTCCTGACCGGCCCGCAATTGTATCCTTTGGAGGCGCTTCATGTCCAAATTCATTCGCAGTCATCCCTATGCGGTGCTGCTCATCCTGTCGCTTGTCCTGTATCTGGCAGGAAACAACCTTCTGTCCGTCACGGATACGGCAGAAGCCAATTATGCGGAAACAGCCCGCGAGATGGTCCTGTCCGGCGACTGGATTTCCCCTCAGATTTACGGCCGTTTCTGGTATGACAAGCCAATTTTCTACTACTGGGAACTGGCAGCGTCCTTTGCCGTCTTCGGATTCAACGAAGCAGCTGCGCGCCTCCCGGCTGCCATCATGGGCACGGCGTCCCTTCTCTTTACTTACTGGTTCTCCAGAAAAGTATACGGAGAAAAGATCGGCTGGCTCTCCGCCCTGATCTTCGGTGTTTCCGTAGAAACATGGATCCTTTCCAAATCCGTCATCACGGATACCACGCTCTACCTCTTCATGAGCGCTGCTGTCGCCTTCTTCTATCTGGGATATGCAGAAAACAGGAAGTACTACTACCTCTGCTATGTGGCAGCCGCTTTTGCGACACTGACAAAGGGACCGATTGGAATCCTTCTCCCGGGTCTTGGATGCGTCCTCTTCCTTCTCTATAAGAAGGACATCCGTGAAATGCTCCATGTCCACCTGATTTCCGGCCTCATCCTCTTTGCTCTCATCGGAGCTCCCTGGTACGGCATCATGTGGCATATCCACGGGAATGATTTCATCCTGAATTTCCTCGGTGTCCACAATTTCCTCCGCGCTACGGTTTCCGAGCACCCGTCCCATAATACATGGTACTTCTACATCATCGTCTACCTCGTAGGCTTCCTTCCCTGGAGCATCTTCATTCCTTATTCCCTCTACAAAAGATGGAAGGAAAGAAAACTGGACTTCAGGAGCGCCAAAGACGCTACCCAGCTCCTTGCCTTTTATGCGCTCGGCGTCTTCGTCTTCTTTGAACTGATTGCCACCAAGTACACGACATATACCTTCCCCGCCCTCTTCTCCATGGCGATTCTGACAGCCATCCTTTACCAGAATATTTCCCTTCGCATCGAGAAAGCAGCGCTTGGCACATTCGTCGTACTCATCGCCCTCACCTTCCTGGCAGCGCCTTCCATCATGCTGAAGCACTCCGGCAAGGAAGTCGGACTCGCTTTAAAACACATGAATACAGGCGAAGCCCCCATTGCCTTCGTCGGTGACTACCGTACGTCTTCCGTCTTCTACAGCGGAAAGGATATTTACAGAGCAGTCCCGAGAGATGAGATCGACGACCTCGAACCGGGCGGCCTTTCCTGGCATGCCAAGAACGTCATGCCGTTCATGTCCTACGAAACACTCCTGGTCAGCCCTGACAGCGTCATGATCGTACAGAAGAAAGAGGACGATCCGTTCGTTAAGGAATACACAGACCGCGAGAATGCCTACAGCATCCAGGTCCCTGGCGCCTATACCATCTGGGTCTCTGATGAGCATAAAACCATCCAGCCTGTCAATTACAAATAGTGATTTATGTATATCAAAAGGGGGCTGTGACAAAATGGTTAATCATTTTGTTGC
>NZ_FR896457.1:0-778 GCF_000435155.1 Dialister sp. CAG:357
TCGCCGGGTGTTCAACTTATTATTGCAATTCGGGCACCGTTTTTGGATGAAATAGAAACGTGACAAATGATTCTTTATTTAGTATAATAAGGCACAGGTAATGAATATTTTTTTATGAAGGGGGGGTGAAACCGTATGGCTCCCGAATGTGTGATTTGTAGAGTATTAGCAGCTTCACAGGCAGTGATTCTGTGTGCTATGCATAAAGATACACGGGGGGGTATAACTATGCTTTAAATCTGGTGAAAATGGCGATGAGCCTTCATACATATGATTTTAGGAGACAGTGTAATCGTATGCTGTCTTTTTTTCGTACTCAAAACTCCTCCTGCCTAAGAGCATATGGGAATGGCAATCGTAGGATTTGCCATACGGATTGTTTGCTGCCCGGGGCTATATATTAGTAATTGTCCTCATTAATCATTCATTACTGGTACAAATATATGACGGTTTTCGAAAGAAAATAAGGAGAAAACGAGTATGAAATTATCAGGAAAAAAATTAACGACAGCAATTTTGGCCGGTTTGATGGGTGCTACCATGTTCGGTGGCAGTGTATTTGCTGAAGTTTCGGATCAGGAATTTAACGAAGTAAGACAAGGCGTTAATTCAAAAACAGCAAGAATTTCACAATTGGAAAATGCTCAATTGTGGAAGCTACCGGATATTCCTGCTAGCATGATTCCTGCTAGCAAGAAGGACATTGCTGCAGAAGCAACTGCCCGCGATGCAGCAGACCAGAAGCTGCAGGGTAATATTGCTGATGAAGCAACTGCCC
>NZ_FR896458.1:0-17175 GCF_000435155.1 Dialister sp. CAG:357
CCAGAATGGTCCAAAAAAATATCCGCACCCCCTCCGCCTCCTCTACCGCTCTCCTCCTCCCCACTCAAAAGCCCGGGATTTTTCAGGATCCCGGGCTTTTTCTTTTCTACTATATATACTTTATATAATATTCCCTTATTTAATGTGTGCGAGGATGGCTTCGGTCATTTCTATGCCGTTTACTTTTTTCATGCCTTCTTTGTAGATGTCGCCGGTTCTGTAGCCTTCGTCCAGGGTGTCGGAGACAGCTTTTTCTATGGCGTCGGCGGCTTTGTCTTCGTTCAGGGAGTAGCGGAGGAGCATGGCGGCGGAGAGGATGGCGGCTATCGGGTTGGCTATGCCTTTTCCTGCGATGTCCGGGGCGGAGCCGTGGATGGGTTCGTAGAGGCTGGTTTCCTGGCCTATGCTGGCAGAGGGGAGCATACCTACGGATCCGGAGAGTACGGCGGCTTCGTCGGAGAGGATGTCACCGAACATGTTGCCTGTGACTACTACGTCGAAGAAGGACGGGTGGATGGCGAATTGCTGGGCGCAGTTGTCTACGTACATGTGGTCGAGTTTGACGTCGGGGTATTCTTCGTCATGGACGCGGATGACGGTTCGGCGCCAGAGGCGGGATGTGGCGAGGACGTTGGATTTGTCTACGCTGGTGACGTGGTTCTTTCTTTTTCTGGCTGCTTCGAAGGCAAATCTTGCGATGCGTTCGACTTCGGGGACGGAGTAGTTTTCGAGGTCCCATGCTCTTTCGGCGCCGTTATGGATTTCGGATTCGCAGCGGTCGCCGAAGTAGATGCCGCCGACGAGTTCTCTGACGATCATGATGTCGGTGCCTTTGGCGATTTCGGGTTTCAGCGGAGAGTAGTCGATCATGGAGTCGGAGATGCGGACGGGACGGAGGTTGACGTAGAGTCCGAGTTGTTTCCGAAGGCCCAGGATGGCTTTTTCGGGACGGAGGTCGGGTGTGAGGTGGTCCCACTGGTCTCCTCCTACGGCGCCGAAGAGGACGGCGTCGGCTTTGCGGCAGGATTCGATGGTTTCTTCGGGAAGCGGGGATCCTGTGTGGTCGTAGGCGGTGCCACCTGCTTCTTTCCATTCGAACTGGAAGCCGATTTTATAGATTTCATCGATTTTCTCGAGGACGCGGACGGTTTCTTCCGTGATTTCCTGCCCTATCCCGTCGCCCGGGATGACTGTGATTTTCTTTGCCATCATTTTTTCTCCTTTACGTAATTGATGAGTCCGCCTGCTTTGGCGATTTCTTCAATGAATCCGGGAAGCGGCGGGGCCTGGAAGGTATCGCCGGTGGTGACGTCTTCGATGGTGCCTTTGGAGAGGTCGACTTTGAGGATGTCGCCGGCGTGGATCTTTTCGACGTCTTTCCCGATTTCAAGGAGCGGGAGGCCTACGTTGATGCCGTTTCTGTAGAAGATGCGGGCAAAGGATTCTGCGATGATGACGGGTATGCCGGATGCTTTGATAGCGATGGGTGCGTGTTCTCTGGAGGAGCCGCAGCCGAAGTTTCTTCCGCCGACCATGATGTCGCCTGCTTTGACTTCTTTGGCAAATGTAGGGTCGATGTCGACCATGCAGTGGGATGCGAGTTCTTTTGGATCGAATGTGTTCAGGTATCTTGCGGGGATGATGACATCGGTATCGATGTTGTCGCCGTAGCGCCAGATTTTTCCTTCTAAGACTGCCATATTACTTGACCTCCTTCGGCGCCGCGATGCGGCCCAGTACTGCGCTGGCTGCCGCTGTCTGCGGTCCTGCCAGGTAAATTTCGGAATCGGTCGGACCCATGCGTCCGATGAAGTTTCTGTTCGTTGTGGAGACGCATTTTTCTCCGGATGCGAGGATGCCCATGTATCCGCCAAGGCACGGCCCGCAGGTCGGTGTGGATACGGCGCAGCCTGCATCGATGAATGTATCGATGTATCCTGCATGCATGGCGTCTTTGTAAATCTGCGGGGTGGCCGGGATGACGATGCAGCGGACGTCGGGATGGATCTTGTGTCCTTTGATGATGGATGCGGCGATGGCGAGGTCTTCAAGGCGGCCGTTCGTGCAGGAGCCGATGACGACCTGGTCGATCTTGATTTCTCCGAATGTCCCTACTTCTTTCGCATTCTCAGGGAGATGCGGGAAGGAAACGACGGGTTTCATGGAGGAGAGGTCGATGGTGACTTCTCTTGCATAGCGGGCATCGGGATCCGGAGTGACGACGACTTTTGGACCGTGGTATCTGCTTTCGATGTAGGCTTCTGTTCTTTCGTCGACGGGGAAAATGCCGTTTTTTGCGCCGGCTTCGATGGCCATGTTCGCAATGGTGAAGCGGTCGGTCATGGAGAGTGTCTTCACGCCCGGGCCTTCGAATTCAAGGGACTGGTAGAGGGCACCATCGACGCCGATCATGCCGATGAGTTTCAGGATGACGTCCTTGCCTGTGATGTCGGAGGGCTTGGCGCCAGTCAGTGTCACTTTGATACCATCGGGGACTTTGAACCATGCGCGTCCTATCGCCATAGCGACGCCAAGGTCGGTGGAGCCGACGCCGGTAGAGAATCCGCCGAGGGCGCCGTAGGTGCAGGTGTGGGAGTCCGCACCGATGGTGACCATGCCCGGGCCTACGAGGCCTTTTTCAGGAAGGAGGGCATGCTCGATGCCGACCCGGCCCTGTTCGAAGTAGTGCGTGATGTGGTGCTCGCGGGCGAAGTCTCTGACGATCTTGGCCAGGCCTGCTGACTTGATGTCTTTGGCCGGCTGGAAATGGTCGGGAACAAGGACGATCTTGTCCTTATCAAAAACGGGGCGTCCGATGCGCTTGAATTCAGCGATCGATGGCGGAGCGGTGATGTCATTCGCCATGACGAGGTCGAGCGAGCAGGTGATCAGATCTCCTGCTTTCACGGAATCCACGCCGGCGTGCGCCGCCAGAATTTTTTGTGTCATTGTCATTCCCATAAGCTTACCTCCTGCAATTCTTTTCCCAATAAAAAAATCCTCCATCTCCAAAGAGACGAAGGATTCGCGGTACCACTCTCATTCATGACCCAAGGGTCATGCACTCAAAACCTGTAACGGCGGATGACCGGCACGGCCTACTATTTTCAGCCTGCGACTCGGGGACGAGTTCAACGATCGGCCGCTGCCGTTTTCCACTATACAACGGCTCCCTGTGAGCGGCGGGGATGTTTACTATTTCCCGTCAATGTCTTTATCTTATGCCTTGTACTTTAGCACAAGATGAGGAGCGTTGCAAATATTATTTTCAGAATTTATTCTTCCCTGGTTTCCATGAAATCTTTCAGGTTGTGCTTGTAGAGATGCAGGATGCCATAGAAGTACTGCTGCTTTTTGACGTAGCCTGTGTTTTCGAACCAGTCCTTCACGAGCTTTCCTCCGACGAGGACGCTTCCGAAGGGAACGATCAGGGCGACGCAGAGCATGATGATGAACTGGAGGATGTCCATGCGCTTCGGGCTTTTGACGATTTCCGCCAGACGGCATTCATGCCGGAGATCTTCCAGGAATTTCTCGTAGTTCTCACGCTCGGAGAGTGCCTTTTCGTTTGCGACAAGGCAGGCATTATGACCGCACCAGCCGTAGCGGATGCCGTATTTCTCGAATTTTGTTTCTATCTTCCCCGGAAGGGCGCGCATCAAGGCTACATTTCCCACGAAAAGGAAATGGGCGTCCTTCGGGAAGAGCCAGTTCTGTATGATCCACTGGTCTTCGCTCAATATGATGAGGCGGATGCCGCCGGGCAGCGTTTCTTCCGGGTGCTCCTCCTCTTCATTTCGAATCATCCGCAGCATGCGGTTGGAAAAGGAAGAGTCCGTCCCGGCTGTTACCACATAGAGTATTTTCTGATTGTCCACATTTCCTCCACAGTCTTTCAATTCCGGATGGATTTCTTTGCCCCTATCATACCACTAACTACGAATTTTTTCGATGACAAAGATTCGCATTAATCGTGCGAGCTTATTCGACGCCGGGGAAGCTGTCGACGAATTCGACTCTGACATCCGGGAAGGAATTGACAATCTCGACGGTGAAATCTTCGCCATAGTCGACGATCTCCCACTCGCCTATGTCGCGCGGGAAGGCATCGACGAGCTTGACGCGGATGTCGGGGAATGAATTGACGACCTTGATCTTGATGTCTCCGAAGTTCCTGACGATTTTCACTTTGCCGGCCAGCTTGATGCCCTTGTAGTACCCGTCCCGGCTGACGGGGTTCGAGGCGGATGCGGCCATCGGAAATGCGGCAAGGATCAGGAAAAGCGCGGCGATGATGGCTAAGATTTTTTTCATGATGTCCTCCTTCCGGGAATGTCCCTTTTCTTTATTATACTCTTAGACAGGACAGAATCCGTCATGTTTCAAGAGCCTTAGAAATAATTTCCAGATTTCTTTCTTCTTCTTCTCCTGACGCGGTTGATATGGCGCTCGAAGTCGCCATTGTCGATGAATTCCGCCAGAACGAGCTGGTCATAGACGGGGACGGTGCAGGAGTAGAAGCCTGCCTTCTTTTCGTAAAGGGCCATGCAGGACCTGGGAAGGACGAGGTAGCCGGCGCGGATGGACGGCGCGATCGTCTTGGAGAATGTGTTCATGTAAATGACAAGGCCGTCGGGCGCGAGTGAAAAGAGCGTGTCTTCCGGCTTGGAGAGGAGCGTGAATTCGGAGTCGAAGTCGTCTTCGATGATGTATCCTCCCCTCGCCTTGGCCCAGCGGATGTACTTGGCGCGCTTGGAGGCAGAGGCGGTGATGCCGGATGGAAAGGAATTGAAGGGCGTCACGTGAAGGACGGAGGCTTTCGTGCGGGAGAGCTCTCCGGATTCGATGCCGTCCTCTCCCATGGTGAGGAGGTCCGTCCTTGCGCCATTCGCTTCGTAGACTTTGCGGATCTTATCGTAGGATGGATTCTCCAGGGCGTAGAGGCGGTCTCTTCCAAGGACCTGCACGTTGAGGCCGTAAATGTATTCGGCGCCGGAACCAATCAGGATCTGCTCAGGGGAGACGTCCATCCCGCGGCTCCTCGCCAGGTATCTGGAAAGCGCGCCCCTCAGTTCTTCGCAGCCGCGGCTCGGCGACGGGTTGAGGATTTTTCGGCCGTAGTTGGAAAGGACGGAGCGCATCGTCCTGGCAAAGGCGGAGAAGGGAAAGAGATCCCGTTCCCCTTCGTCCCGGAGCTCTGCCTTGACGGGCGGCGCCGCTTTCCTTTCATGCGGACGGGGCGCGGCATAGGAAGAGTCCTCGCGGTACGTCACGTAGCATCCGCTTCTTTCCCTCGGCTCGATGTAGCCTTCCTCGGTCAGGAGCGAGAGCGCATGCTCGACGGTGATGATGCTCGTCCCTTTCTGGTCTGCAATGCGCCTCTTGGAGGGTATCTTCGTCCCGTAGTCATAGACACCCCTTGTGATCGCATCGCGCAGGTTCACATACAGCTTCATGTAAGCGTTCATTTTCCTTCTTTTTATCCTCTATCTGGTCTTATTTTTAAAATCATTTCTGGTGATTTTCATATACTCAGATTTTTATTATAATCCAAAGCATAAAGAAGTGCAAAAAGGAGTGATTCTCATGAATAACGGACTGACAGCAGCAAGAAGGGCGCCGCGCATTGAGACGAAGCACAATACGCGCTGGCTCACCCTCTGCGGCTTATTCATGGCTATAAACATAGGACTGTCCTCGTTCGGACTTCCCGTACCGGGCGGTCATCTCTATCTGAATGATATCGTCATCGTGGCAGCGGCATTGATCCTCGATCCCCTCGGTGCTTTCCTCGTCGGAGGCGTCGGCGCGTTTCTGGGAGATTTCTTCTTCTACCCTCTCCCGATGTTCGTATCGCTTGCGACGCACGGCATCCAGGCCATGGCGATTTCCCACCTCGTCCACAATTACCAAGGCGAGCACAAAATGCGCCGGGTGATCTTCGCGGTCCTTGTCGGCGCCGTCATCATGGTCGTGGGCTACTCGCTTGGCCGCGCGTATGTCTACAGCACGCCTGCCTATGCATGGATCAAGCTTCCTTATGAAATCCTGCAGGCTCTCTTCGGCGTCATCTGCGGTCCCTTCCTCGTCTGGAAATGGAAACTGGACGACCTCGCCCGCCGTATGATCGACGGAGATTATTAAGTTCACAAAGAAGGCATCACTTTTCTTGCCTTCTTTTAAATTACCCTTTTTTCAGGAAATTTCCCATTTCCTGTACCATTTCCTATTTTGAAAGGAGCATTCTCATGGCAAACGAAAGATATGAACTGAACAAGGAACTCGCGCAGATGCTGAAGGGCGGCGTCATCATGGACGTCACAACCCCGGAGCAGGCAAAGATTGCAGAGGACGCTGGCGCGGCTGCCGTCATGGCGCTCGAACGCATCCCGGCAGATATCCGTGCGGCCGGCGGGGTCTCGCGCATGAGCGATCCGAAGATGATTCGCGGCATCCAGGAGGCCGTCTCCATCCCTGTCATGGCCAAGTGCCGTATCGGACACTTCGTCGAGGCGCAGATTCTGGAAGCGATTGAAATCGACTACATCGACGAAAGCGAAGTCCTCTCCCCGGCAGACGATGTGTACCATATCGACAAGACGAAGTTCAAGGTGCCCTTCGTCTGCGGCGCCAAGGACCTGGGCGAAGCGCTCCGGAGAATCAGCGAAGGCGCTTCCATGATCCGCACCAAGGGCGAACCGGGCACGGGCGACATCATCCAGGCTGTCCGCCACATGAGAAAAATTCAGAAGCAGATCGCTGACACGGCAGCCAGACGTCCGGATGAGCTGTATGAAACGGCCAAGGAACTCCAGGTCCCCTATGATCTTGTCCTCTACGTCCATGACCATAAGAAACTCCCCGTCGTCAACTTTGCTGCCGGCGGCGTGGCCACTCCGGCCGATGCGGCTCTCATGATGCAGCTCGGCGCAGAAGGCGTCTTCGTAGGATCCGGCATTTTCAAATCCGGCAATCCTGCCAAGAGAGCCGCTGCCATCGTCAAGGCTGTCACGAATTACAACGATCCTGAAATCCTTGCGAAACTCTCCGAAGACCTGGGAGAAGCCATGGTCGGCATCAATGAAAATGAAATCAAACTCATCATGGCTGAACGCGGCCAGTAAGGAGGAGATATGGCAAGAATAGGAATCCTCGCTCTGCAGGGCGCCTTCATCGAGCATGAAAGAATGCTGCGCGAAATGGGCGCCGAATGCATCGAGATCAGAAATAAGAAACAGCTCGCAGAGCCTATCTCCGGGCTCGTCCTCCCCGGCGGAGAAAGCACCGTCCAGAGAAAACTCCTCATCGAAGAAGGACTTCTTCAGCCGCTGAAGGAAAAAATCCAAAGGGGAATGCCGGTCCTCGCCACCTGCGCCGGCCTCATCCTCCTCGCCAAGGAAATCGAAGGAGGAGACCCGGTCTGCTTCGGCACCCTTCCCGTCACGGTGAGAAGAAACGCCTACGGCAGGCAGCTCGGAAGTTTCATTACGGAGGAAGAGTTCAAGGGACTTGGAAAGATCAAGATGAACTTCATCCGCGCCCCCTACGTCGTCTCCGCCTCTCCGGAAACAGAGATCCTAGCAAGGGCTGATGGGAATATCGTAGCCGTCCGCTACAAACACCAAACCGCCCTCGCCTTCCATCCGGAAGTAGGAACGGATGAAAGGATCCATGAGATGTTCTATGAAGAAGTGTTGGAGGGTGGGGAGTGGTGAGGGATTAAAACCTCAAAAGCAAGGGAAAAAGATTAAAACCTTAGAAAGCAAAGGAAAACCGGACAACCAAGGCTGACGCCTTGAGAAAAACCATAAAACCTCGCTGCGCTCGAGGAAATGCAACTCATCCGTCGGCTCCGCCGCCACCTTCCCTTCCAGGGCAAGGTCAAGACCGGCCTACGGCCCTGAAAATCAGAACTCTGTACATCGCAGTTGATAATAACCGTTCACGACGATGCGGAAGGTTTTGACCTGCCCCAGCGGGGAAGGAGTACCGGCTTATCATTTAACTGTTGCCGGGAAAGGGGTGCAGTATTCATCGGTTTTTATAAAAAGTTCCAACGAGCAAAGCGAGGTTGGCATGTTTTCCCATTCGCCATACTTGGCGGTTGTACGGTTTCTATATAAGAGCCTTAAACCAGTCTTCGACTGAGGAACTACATCTTATCCGTCGGCTCCGCCGCCACCTTCTCCTCCCGGAGCAAGGTTAAAGGCGTACCTTGGCCTTTTAGCGGCGCTGCGTGAGCAGCATCAGCATCCTTTCCCCAATAAAAAAGCAGTCCTTTTCGGGCTGCTTTTTTGATTGCAATCTTTATTTCTTTTCGTCTTTTGGTTTGGACAGGATGATATCTAGGCCGGCCTGGTCGAAGATGTCGGTTTCGCTGGCGGGGCCTATGATGAGGAGGTTTCTGTATTTGCCGTCTACGTGAGCAGCAAAGGCTCTGATGTGGAGCGGGATGAGGTAGTTGTCTGCTACGAAGACGGGGTTGATGGATGCGGTGTAGATGTTTTCGTATCCCTTGAGTTTGTGGATCTGTTCTACTTTCGGGATGCGGACGGAGAGGATGCCGTAGGGGATTTCTTCTCCTTCCAGTTTGACAGCAGATGCTGTCTTGAGGAAGACGTCGTTCAAGCCGTATTCGAGGCGCAGGAGGGCTACGTTGTAGGTGTAGAGCTGGCGGATGGCGTCCTGGGAGAGGTTTCCTTTGACGAAGAATTTGCTGTATTGTTCGTCGGCAAGGTCTCCTTCGTACTGGGCGCCGGTGACGAATGCGGCTGCTGTGATGTCTTTCTTTTTGACGTTGACGACGCCGCTGTAGAAGATGTCTTCTTTGGTAAGGTTCGAGAGCGGCGCGTAGGTGATGTTGTTTTTGAGTTTTGCGTCTTTGAAGTAATCGTCGCCTTTGGTTCTCGGGTAGAGTGTGTCGGGAAGGGCAACCTGCGGCTGTACCTGTTTTGCGGCAAGGCTGGCTTCGGCGGCTTTCTTGGCTTCGATGACTGTGTTATCGTCCTTGGGTTTGACGGCGCTGGTATCTGTCTTTGCTTTGATAGTAACGACAGGTTTCGCAGCCGGGGCTGGTGCTGCTTCTGCGGCGCCTCCTCCCATGCCGGTCAGTGTCATGGCGCTAAAGACGATGGCTGTTAAAAGCTTTTTCATTTGCCTGCTTCCTCAAGGGCTTTGTCGAAGAAGGTGTCGAGGTATTTTCCGGATGCCTGGTCGGCTACGAAGACTGTGTAAATGGTGCTTGTGCCGCTTCTTGTGATGATGCCCTTTGCGAATACGGGGATGACGAATCCATCTTTATGGACAAGGGCTTTGACGGAGCCGGTGCGGTAGGAAAGCCCGTTCTTGGAAACTTTGTCTTCCCAGTGGGAGTTTTCAGTAATTTCTACTTTCTTGCCCCATGCGGTCTGCATGCCATCCAGGACATCGCCGCTGTTTTTGATTTCGCTCTTTTCTTCTTTGGCTTCTTTCTTCGTTTCTTTCTTTGCTTCTGCCTTTACAGTTTTTTCTGTTGCTGCTTTGGTGGCTGCTGCCTTGACGGTTTCGCCTTCAGCAGCTGTTTCTTCGGCAGCAGGAGCGGCTTTGCCCTCGGTGACTTTATTGTCAGCGGAAGCGGCTGCTGCGGTTTCCGGTTCAATGACCGGGGATGCTTCTGCCTGGGCAGCGTTCAGTGCGAGGAGAAGTTTGGTCATGTCGTTATCGGAAACGGCGATGGAAAGGACCATTCCCTGGTAGTAAGTGTCATTGGCAGAGGCGCAGACCTGGTAGACTTTGGCAGATTTCAGGATGCTGGCCGCAACGGAGGCAAATTGTTTATTGTTGACGGAGTTTTCAGGAAATACATTGCCCTGAGCGAGGATTTCCTGGATGGTGCCTTCGACGTTGCCGGTCAGAAGCCAGTCATGGAACTGTCCGCCGAAGAAGGTTCTTTCTCCGGGAAGGACGCTAATGGAGCTTCCAAGGTCGAGTTTCTGGTCTCCTGCTGTTGTGATGGAAGCAGCAGAAACTGCGGATGCGCCGGATACGAGAATCATTGCCGCAGCGGAAGCGGCGAGCCATTTTTTCAATTTCATGTGATCACCTTTTTATAGATAAATGAGTTTCTTCGAATTTCGAGGTATATAGTTTATTATATCATTTTCTAAAGCAGGTGCAAAAAAAGAGAGGCATCAGCAAAATGTGTGATCATTTTGCTGATGCCTCTTTGGAGGTGGGAGTATTAGCGATGAAAATCTTACGAGCAATTGTAGTGAAGATGAAAACCATACAACCGAGCTGCGCTCGTGGTAATCAACCCTATCCACCGCAAAGCGGTCCCCCTTCCCCGTCTGGGAAGGCAAGTATTAGCGGCGCTGCGGGTTTTGTCATTTCCTCTGCCCTTTTTTATCTGTTCTTGAGGTCGTCTTCGATGATCTGGGTCTTTAGGGCCTGGAGTTTGTCGGAGAGGTTGACTTCCATGATGTTCGGGTTCATGAGGCGTTTGTATTCCGGCCAGAGGGTTTCCATCTGTTCGTTGGCATAGGCGATGGTTTCTTTGAGGGTCGGGAGTGGTTCTGCTTCTCCGTTTCTCATGACAGGCTTGAGCATTTCTTCGCAGGTGTACTTGCCTGCTTTGAGGTATTTCTTTCTCCATTTAGCGGATTCGGTGACGAGGGTGAAGTCTCCGCCGTCCGGTTTTGCTTCGTTTTCGAGGCAGATGAGGTCGGTGATCATTTTGCCGTTGTCTTTTCTGTAGAAGCGGCGGACGGTCTTGATGCCCGGGTTGGTCATCTTGGATACGTCGTTGGAGATTTTCATGACGGGTTCGAAGCCGTCACCCTGTTCTCTGGCGCTCATTTTGAAGACGCCGCCTAGGGCGGATGTGCCGTCGGCTGTGATGATCTTGGTGCCTACGCCCCAGCTGGTGACGGTGCAGCCCTGTTCTTTGAGGGACTGGATGAGGTATTCGTCAAGGTCGTTGGAGCCGGAGATGATGGCGTCGGGGAAGCCTGCTTCTGTGAACATGCGGGTAGCTTCGCGGGATAGATAGCCAAGGTCACCGCTGTCGATTCGGATGCCGTATTTCTTCGGGAGCTGGCCTTTGGCTTTGAGTTCTTTGAAGACTTGGATGGCATGCGGTACGCCCATTTCAAGAACGTTGTAGGTGTCGGCGAGAAGAATGAGGTTGTCATGGTACTGACGGACGTATTCTTCGAAGGCTTCGAGTTCGGTGTCGAAGCTCATGATCCAGCTGTGTGCCATAGTGCCGAGGACGGGGATACCAAAGAGGCAGCCGGCTTCTACGTTGGATGTGCCGTTGAAGCCGCCGATCATGGCAGCGCGTGCGCCCCAGAGTCCTGCGGAGTGGCCCTGCGCACGGCGAAGGCCGAATTCCATGAGTGCGTCTTTCGGTGCGACGGTGCGGACGCGGCGTGCTTTGGTAGCAATGAGGCTTTCATGGTTCATGATCATGGAAAGTCCTGTTTCGATCAGCATGGCTTCGGTGGTCGTGCCGTGGAAGCGGAGAAGGATTTCTCCCGGAAATGCGACGGTGCCTTCCGGCATGGCATAGATGTCGCCATGGAAGCGGAAGTCTTTCAGGTAGTCGAGGAATTCCGGATAGAAGATGCCAAGGCTTCTCAAGTACTCGATGTCTTCTGCATCGTAACGGAAGTTCTTCACGAAGTCGACAAGGTGCTGAATGCCGGCCACGACGGTGTATCCGCCGTCGAATGGGTTCTTTCTGTAAAAGCGGTCAAAGACGACTTTTCTTTCGTGCATGCCTTTCTTGAAAAGCGCATTTGCCATTGTCAACTGATAAAGGTCCGTAATAAGCCCGTTTGAAGCCATTTTATCCTCCTCCGAAATTAATTACAGGTAAATAATGATTGTATCTTTAGTTGAAGATTATACCACTTTCATCATGAATCGTATACAAAAAAGGAGAAAGTGCATAAATTGCAAACTTTTCTCCTTCTTCTTTTCATTTAGGCAATACTTTTATTGTTTACTTATAATACGCATTCTTTGACGTTCCCGTCGACGGATGTCACTTTCACGCGGGCGCTGTCGAGGCGGAACACGGTCATCTGGCACTGCAGGAGCGCTTCGGGGTCCTGTATACTGTCACGATACGATTTCACGACGGCTTCATGCACGCACTCGCGTTGGTCTTCATTGAGCCTTCCGATGACGGAAATCCAGGATTTGTCCGGATGCGTCGCACAGATTTCCATCTGCGGATCGGCTTTCAGCCGTTTGTACAATGGTGAATCCTTCGGTGTGAAGATGCAGAGTTTTCCTTCGTAAAGGTAAATGCCATTCAAGGGGCGCACGCGCGGCTGCCGTGCGTCTTCCGTGGCGATGTAAAAAACGCCGCATTCACGCAGGTATTCGCGTACTTTTGCGCTGTTTTCCATATTTCATTCCCCCATTTCGCGGATAAGCATCCGCTTTTCTGTCCGCAGCCTCTATCCGCGGACCTTATTTCGATTTGTTCTGGTTATATTGTACTCCCTTTCATGGAAATTGTCTGTATGGCGGAGCAGATTGGGGTTATTGAAAACATTTTGAGGAATGGTAAGAGGATGTGGGGAGGGGGATGGGAAAACTGTAAAGATGGGGGAAAAACATACAACAAGGGAAAAACAGAAATGCTTGATAAAACCATACTGCCGCCTTACAGGCTGGGAAATGAACCTCCTCAGGCGCATGCGCGCCAGCTCCCCCTACGGGGCGAGCTCAAACACCCTTAAACCAAGGCTAACGCCTTGAGGAAGACCTCAAAACCTGGCTGCGCTCGATGAAATTCAACTCATCCGTCGGCTTCGCCGCCACCTTCTCCTCCCGGAGCAAGGTTAAGACCGGCCTACGGCCCTGAAAATCAGGACTCAGTACATCGCAGTTAATAATATCCGTTCACGTCGATTCGGAAGGTTTTGACCTGCCCCAGCGGGGAAGGAGTACCGGCTTTCAGCTGTTGCCGGGAAAGGGGTGCAGTATTCATTGGTTTTTATAAAAAGGTTTCACGAGCAAAGCGAGGTTGTGTGGTTTCGCACTTGACCTTGCTCTGGAAGAGAAGGTGCCCGACCTTAAACTCTTATGTCGGGCGGATGAGTTGCATTTCGTACAGACGTTAGTCTGGTTGTGTGGTGTTTTAGTTCGCGCTCCGTCTCGGTTGTACGGTTTCTATATAAGAGCCTTTAGATTTTAAGGCGCACCTTGGCACTTTGACGCTTCTCCCCCCTCTCCATTCGAAAAGCCAGGTTCCGTTTGGGGAATCTGGCATTTTTGCTATCTTTTTTATTCTTTTGGCAGTGCGCTTTGTCTGTCTGGGAGGATGGTGACTTTGGCATCTAGGTGGGTCAGGATGTCTATGACCATGTCTCTGGTGTCGGCTGTGGAGTTGATGCGGCAGGTGGCTCTTTTTGGATCCAATGTGGTGAGGATGCCGAGGTACTCGTAGCCTTCTATGATGCGGTTGATGTAGTTGACGTCGCTTGGGTCTATTTCTATGTAGACGGCTGTGTCTTCAAGGTCTTTCATTTTGCGCGCCTCCTGAGGATGGTGTATGGCAGGAGCGGGGCATCTGTCGTCAGGGTGAGTTCTTCGAGCGGATGCGGGGCTTTGTCTACGGTTTCGCCTTCGCTATTGACGAGGGATCCTACGGTCATCTGGCCTACGTCGCCTTTCGGTGTGAGGTATTCGAGGACTTCGCCGACTTTGAAGTGGTTTCTCTGCTGTACTTTGAAGGTTTTTCCTTCTTCTTTTGTTTCGAGGATGAGTCCTACGAAGTCATAGGGCTGTTCGGGCTGGGAGTGGTCGTATTCCTGGGCGGTCTTGTCCGGGTTCTGGAATGCGAAGGCTGTGGTGTACGGGCGGTGGGAGACTTTTTCGAGTTCTTCTCTCCATTCGGGGCGTACTTTGTAGTTTTCGCGTTCTTCGTAGTATGCGTCGATGGCTTTTCTGTAAGCGGCTACGACGGCTGCTACGTAGTAGACGGATTTCATGCGGCCTTCGATTTTAAGGGAGGAGGCGCCGCCTTCGATGAGGTCTTTGATGTTATCGACCATGCAGAGGTCTTTGCTGTTGAATACGTAGGTGCCGTGTTCGTCTTCTTCGACGGGCCAGTATTGTCCTGGTCTGGATTCTTCGACGACGCTGTATTTGAAGCGGCATGCCTGGATGCATTCGCCTTTGTTGGACTGGCGGCGTCCGTTGGTGAAGAAGTTGGAGAGGAGACAGCGGCCGGACCAGGAGATGCAGAGGGCGCCGTGGCCGAAGACTTCGAGTTCGATGTCGACGCGGCGGCGGATTTCTGCCATTTCCTTAAGGGATACTTCGCGGGCAAGGACGACGCGGGATGCGCCCATGTCTTTCCATGCTTTGACGGTGCGCCAGTTGGCAGAACTTGCCTGTGTGGAAACGTGGATGGGCAGGTTCGGTGCGACTTCGCGGCAGAGCTGGAATACGCCGAGGTCGGAGATGAGGGCTGCGTCTACGTGGATTTCCTCCAGGTACTTCAGGTAGCTGTCAAGGCCGACGAAGTCTTCGTTTCTCGGGATGATGTTCACGGTGACGTAGACTTTGCGTCCCATGGAGCGTGCGTATTCGACGGCTTCTTTCATTTCTTCAGGGGAGAAGTTGCCGCCGTACGCGCGCAGTCCGAATACTTTGCCCGCCAGATAGACGGCATCGGCTCCGTAAAGAAGGGCCATTTTCATTTTTTCCATTGTTCCCGCCGGTGCGAGAAGTTCCATTTTTTTCATCGTTTACCTCTTTATATCTTTCGGTGAGGAAACGGCCAGGCCGTCTCCCTCTTCATAAATGACTGTATTGTATTTTTCCTCTACATAGGAAATGTATTCCCGGAGGCGCATGACGAGTGTCCGGTAGCGGTGCGCTACGGGCTCGCTGCTTCTGACGAGTCCCCGGAAGAGGACGTTGTCGGCGCAGATCACGGCGCGCGGGGAAAGTTTCGGCTCGATTTCCATAAGTTCCCTCAGGTACTGGCCTTTGGGGCCGTCGAGGTAGAGGAAATCGTAAGTGCCGGATAATGTTTTCAGGATGTCCGCAGCATCGCCCAGGTGGCAGTGGACGCGGTCTTCCATGCCTGCTTCTTTCATGGCGGAAACGGCAATTTCATGTCTTTCGGGATCGACTTCGATGGTGTCGATTTCGGACGAAGGAAATCGCTCTGCCAAAAGGAGCGCGGAGTATCCGATCGCTGTCCCTATTTCCAGGATGCGCCCGGGCATAACGGGCTCTGCGGCCTCAAGAAGGAGGTCTCTTTCCGCAGCGCGTATGATGGGCACATTGTCTCTTTCAGCGATAGTTTCCAGTTTCTTTTTGATGGAGGCGGTATCAGGAGCTTGATCCATAGATGGTCTCCGTTTCTGCCCGGTGCTCGTCGTATGTCTTAGTGAAGACATGGTGTCCGTCTTCTTTGGCGACGTAGTACAGGTACTCGCCCGGCTGGGCTTTCAGTACGGCACGGATGGCTTCCATGCCCGGGCTTCCGATCGGTCCGGGCGGCAGGCCCGGATGGATGTAGGTATTGTATGGGGAGTCGATCTTCGTATCGGCGACGGTGAGTTCTTCTTTCTGCGCACCAAGGGCGTACTGGACGGTCGCGTCGATCTGGAGCGGCATGCCGACTTCCAGACGTTTCAGGATGACGGATGCGATCGGCACCTGGTCTTCCTTGAACTTCGCCTCGCGTTCGACCATGGATGCGATGGTGATGAGGTCATGGAGCGTCATGTGCTTCGCTTCGGCTTCCCTGCGGATTTCCGGCGTCAGCATTTCGTTGGTTCTCTTGTACATGACGTCACAGATCTGGCGCGCGGTATAGTCTAGCGGGAAGCTGTATGTATCCGCGAAAAGGAAACCTTCGCCTTTGACGGGCGCGGCGACCGGGCCGTACATGTACGGAAGCGGTCCGTAGGTCGATGCTTCCTTCACAAAATCCGGAGTGCCGGCGATTCCAGACTTGGCAAAGATCTCGCCCATCTGACGGACGGTGCTGCCTTCCGGAATCGTGACGGTCACGGTATCTGCCTTGCCGCTCTTGAGTTCCTGGGCAGCCTCACGGATGGAGAGGCCCTGATGCATCGAGTAGACGCCGCTCTGAAGCTTCGTTCCGTCGCCGAGAATGCGCATGTAGAAGCGGAACATTTCACTGCTCTTGATGACGCCCTTCTTTTCGAGCATGTCCGCAATGTATGTCCCTGTCGCTTCTTTTGGTACGCTGATAGTGACCTTGCCGGAAAGCGAAGGCCTGTCGACAGCATAGAAATAGAATCCGCCCGCGAGAATCAGGAGCGCGAAGAGTCCGCAGCCAAGTGCTGCCATCTGCTTCTGCGTGAGATGCCTGATCCGGTCAACGGGACTTCCCTTTTCCGGTGAAGAAATCTCGGGAGCTTTTACTTCCGGCTTGTTCTCCCCGGAATTTGTCTTTTTATCGTCCAAATTGCACCTCAAGAGAGTACACTCACTTCCGCCGAGATCCCCCGACTCTCCGAAAGTAAAATTCAAAAATGAGACGCTTATATTATATCATATGAATGAATGAATGAAAATTCTCTGTTTTCCTTCGCAAAGCCCCTGTTTTCCGCCTATTTCCCTGCCGCGCAAAGCAGGAAGAATCGCGAAAAATAGAAGGAAATCCGCTGCTCTCCCCTCGCTGGATTTCCCTTCTTTTTATTACTACGCCGCCGTGCGTGTCATGTTTTCTTTATATGTATTTTAATATATTCTATTATATATACTGGTTAATATTCAGCCTTTTTGAAATATAATAGGATTACATGAAGGATTAGTTTCAGGATTTCCCAGAGGGGAATTAGCCTCCTCGTGGCCTGCGGCTGGTCCTTCATGACACCAAAACCAAAGGATTAACTTCAGGATTTCCCAGTGGGGAATTAGACCCCTCTTGGCCTGCGGCTGGTCTGATGGAGAAAAGGGGCTGTGACCTAATGTGCAATCATTTCGTCACAGTCCTTTTTTCTATTGGAAAATTCCGGCAGGGGATACTAACAAATGTATTTATTGGTTCTATCTGAAAACCTCAAGAGATGCTTCGCCTTTTTATAAACTGCACCTCTTGAAAACCACAAAACCAGCCTTCGGCTGACGAACTACATCTCATCCCCGGTCTCCGGCCGGACCTAGTACAATAGAAGTGTAGTAGATAGG
>NZ_FR896459.1:0-12491 GCF_000435155.1 Dialister sp. CAG:357
TTTTAAGTGTTCAACTTAATTATACAATCCGCCCAAATAAATTTTCAATAAAAAATCGCGAAACCCGAAGAAAAAAAGGGATTTCGCGACGATATTGCTAAAAATAGTCTTATATAGAGATTTTCTTTGTACTATTCCTAAATTCCGTAGGAGTCATGTGGAACGTCCGGCTGAAGAGCTTGGTGAAATAGCTCTGACTCGTGAAGCCGCAGTTGAAGGCGATGTCTGCCACGGAGGTGTCCGTGTACTGCAGAAGCGAGCGGCTGACCTCGAGACGGTAGTCGTTCACGAAGTCGATCGGCGAGCTTCCCATGTAAATCTTGAAAAGCGAGCAGCACTTGCTGCGGGACACCTTGCCGGCCGCGGAAATGTCCGCCAGCGTGATCTTTTCCTGGTAATGCTCGTAAATGAAATGGACCATGTCCTTCTGGACAGCACGGTCCGAGAAGGAAGGCTGCGGGAGCGCATTCAGCATCGGAGGGAATGAACGGTAGAGGTAGTAAAGAAGCATGTGGATGAGAGCCACCGTGCGGAAAGGCGCTGCCGGCTCCTTGCTGTCCTTGGAAGCCTGCAGTTCCCTCAAAAGGCGCTGCACCTTGGGTGCATCATCCGAGCCCGCAGGGATGTAGAAATACTCCCGGCTCGCATTCTGGAGGAGCGGGCGGACCAGCTTCTCCCGGATTTCCTCATTTGCCGTCAAAAGCGCAGGATTGGCCAGGATGCGCATGAATACTGTATCCTCCGGCTTCGGCAGGTTCCTGTGGATCGCTCCCGGAAGGACAATCAGCGTCGAACCCTTCTGCAGGGAAATAACGGATTCGTTCAGCTGGAAATCCAGCGTCCCGTCCAGGATCGTCAGACATTCCAGCTCGTCGTGCCAGTGAGTAATCGTTCTGTATGATTTCTGCTCGCCCTTCTTCTCCTTCTGCACATAGAAAGGCGAGGCTTTCGCACCCGGCATGGCAGGCGCGTCGGGCAGAATCGTGAATGGTTTATCCATGAAAGTCTCCTTATCCAAAAAAGCGATAGAGTACGATTGTTATAAAAATAAGTCTTGAAAAAATCTTTACAAACTTGAGTGCACATTATTATTATAACAAATATAGAAAGATTTGAAAATAAACATGAGAATTACCATCAATTCCATAAAACACCTATGGAAATTTCCACTGTATCTGTTACAATAAGATAATATATAATTTTTTCAATATTACAGACACATTGTACGGAAAATCCGCGTAAAGACAGGAGTTTTACATGCACGAAGAAACAACCATCGCAGCGATTGCGACAAGCCCGGGCGAAGGCGGCATCGGCATCATCCGCATCAGCGGCATCGACGCCTGCTGCATCGCCGATAAAATATTTCAGCCCAGGGGCGGGAAATTCGCCGAATCCACGCCATACCTCATGCGCTTCGGCCACGTCGTCAGAGGAGACAAAACCATCGTCGACGAAGGCCTTGCCGTATTCATGAAAGCGCCGCACTCCTACACAGGAGAAGACGTCGTCGAAATCCAGATCCACGGATCCATGGAAGCCCTCCGTCAGACACTCGCGCTCGTCCTTGAAAACGGCGCCGTCCCGGCAGCCAGAGGCGAATTCACGAAACGCGCCTTCCTGAACGGCCGCCTCGACCTCACACAGGCCGAAGCCGTCATGGACGTCATCGAAGCCAAAGGTGCCGCTGCGCTTTCCCAGGCAGAAAGCCACCTCTCCGGGAAACTCTCCAGCTTCGTCCACACCTGCCGCGACGAACTCACCGACCTCATCACGAAACTCGAAGTCACCATCGACTACCCGGAAGAAGACCTCGAAGACCTCACCAACGAACAGATGGAAGAAGGCCTCGTCACCATCCAGAAATCCCTCGCTGATCTCTTCCAGAGATCCGAAGAAGGACGCATTATCAAAGACGGCCTTAGGACAGCCATCGTAGGACGCCCGAACGCAGGGAAATCCAGCCTTCTGAACGCCCTTCTCCAGGAAGACCGAGCCATCGTCACCGACATCCCCGGCACCACAAGAGACACCATCGAAGAATCCATCAAAATCGGCGGCGTCCCCTTAGTCCTCATGGATACAGCCGGCCTTCGCGAGACAGACAACCGCGTCGAACAGATCGGCATCGAAAGAGCCAGAGCCTCCATGGAAAAAGCCGACTTCATCCTCGCCGTCATCGACGGATCCCAGCCGCTCACCCCGGATGACAGGAACCTCCTTTCCTCACTCAAAGGAAGAAACGCCATCGTCATCCTCAACAAATACGACCTTCCGCAGGAAACAGAAATCGAAGACGTCAGAGAACTTTCCGGAAACATCCCCTGCATCCGCCTCTCCGCCCAATACGGAAGCGGCATGGACGACCTCAAAGAAGAACTCAGAAAAATCACCGGTCACCAGGACGCAGACGCAGGAAGAGAACTCTTCCTTACCAACCTGCGCCACGTAGACCTCGTCAAGAAATCCCTGGCAAGCGTAGAAAGAGCCTTAGAATCCGTCAGAAACGGCATGCCCGCCGACTGCATCGTAGTCGACCTCACCGAAGCCTGGACCCAGATGGGCGCCATCACAGGCGACACCGTAGACGACGAACTCATCAACGGCATCTTCGAACGCTTCTGCGTAGGGAAATAAAAGAACAAAAACCAAAGCGCCAAGGTACGAACGGAAAAACAGAACTCGCTGCCCTCGTCATTCCAGAGTCCTGCACTGCTGCCGCAGCGCAGAAAAAAGCCATGGTACGCTTTAATATCTAAAAGCTCTTTCTTATTACACCTTCAAAACCGCGGCGGAGCGCGAAGGGGGAAACAAGCAAACTTTGCTGACGCAAGCGGAAAACATGCCAACCGAAAGGTGTTCATTGCGTTTTTTTTCGAGCGAAGCGAGGTTTAAGGGTGTTAACCTTGCTCTGAAGGAGAAGGTGGCGCCGGAGGCGTCGGATACAGCAGTTCCTCAAGGCGTCAGCCTTGGTTGTTCGGTTTTCACTCCGCTGCCGCAGCGCCGCTAACACTTGCCTTCCCAGACGGGGAAGGTGCCCGGAATGGTTTTCTAATCCTTCCAATCTTTTCCCATCCCTTTCAATCTTCCATCCAGAGGATGTCCCTTTGCATCCTCTTTTTATTTTTCTGCCCTATACTTTGAAATAGAGCTATTTTTCTTATATAATATGGTATTGTGAATAGAGCAGAATTTCTTCTTACGAAACACTCTGCCTTGCTTTTTTTGAATCAGAAAGAAGGATACCCATGTATCTGATAGATACGTATGACGTGATCGTGGTCGGCGCCGGCCATGCCGGATGCGAGGCGGCGCTTGCTGCTGCCCGGATGGGCATGAAGACGCTCCTTACCACGATTTCACTCGAGAACGTGGCCATGATGCCCTGCAACCCTGCCATCGGCGGACCGGGCAAGAGCCATCTTGTCAAGGAAATCGACGCACTGGGAGGAGAAATGGGCATCGCTGCCGATGCTACCGCCATCCAGATGCGCATGCTCAACCTTGGAAAAGGCCCGGCTGTCTATGCCCTGCGCGCCCAGTCCGACAAGAGCGAATACCACCGCTACATGAAGAAAGTCGTTGAAAACACAGATAATCTTGACCTCAAACAGATCCAGGTCATGGACATCATCGTCGAAGACGGCAAATGCGTCGGCATCACGACCGAACTCCATGAAGAATACCGCGCCAAGGCAGTCATCCTCTGCACAGGCACCTACCTCGACAGCGAAATCATCATCGGCGAGACCATGTACTCCGGCGGCCCGAACGGCATGAGACCCTCCGTCGGACTCTCCGAAAACCTCAAGAAGAGAGGCATCAAGATCCTCCGCTTCAAGACAGGCACACCGAGCCGCGTCGACATCAGAAGCCTTCACCTCGACCACATGCAGTTCGAAGAAGGCGACCCGCAGAACCATGCCTTCTCCTTCATGAACGAAAGAGAAGACAGGAACCAGAGAAACTGCTGGCTCACCTATACAAATGAAGAGACACACCAGATCATCCGCGACAACCTCATGCGCGCACCCAAGTACGCAGGCCTCATCCATGGCGTCGGCGCCCGCTACTGCCCGTCCATCGAAGACAAAGTAGTACGCTTTGCCGACAAGAAACGCCACCAGCTCTTCATCGAGCCGGAAGGCCTTGATACGAACGAAATGTACGTCCAGGGCATGTCCACATCCATGCCGATCGACGTCCAGTACGCCTTCCTGCGCACCATCCCGGGCCTCGAAGACGTCAAAGTCATGCGTCCGGCCTACGCCATCGAGTATGACCTCCTGGACCCGCTCCAGCTCTATCCGACCCTCGAACTCAAGAAACTCCCGGGCCTCTACTCCGCCGGCCAGGCCAACGGCACAAGCGGATACGAAGAAGCCGCGGCACAGGGCCTCATGGCAGGCATCAACGCAGCCCTCAAGATCCAGGGGAAAGATCCCTTCATTCTCGGCCGCCACGAAGCCTACACAGGCGCACTCATTGACGACCTCGTCACCAAAGGCACCAACGAACCGTACCGCATGATGACAAGCCGCAGCGAATACCGCCTCATCCTCCGTCAGGACAATGCAGACCTGCGCCTCACCGAAAAAGGCAGACAGATCGGCCTCGTCGACGACGCAAGATACGAACATTTCCTCAGAAGAAAGAAAAACTTCGAGGATGCCATGGAATACATCCGCACCGCGCGCTTCACACCGAAGCCGGAAATCAATGAAGCCCTCGAAAAAGCAGGCACAGCCCCGCTCACCACAGGCATCGGCGCCGACCAGATCCTGAAACGCCCGGAAATGACATACAGAAAAATGATTGAAATCCTGGGATGCCCCGAATTTGACCCTGAAGCCATAGAGGAAATGGAAATCACCGTCAAATACGAAGGCTACATCGCACGCCAGGAAGCAGCCGTCAGGAAAGCAGCCAAGATGGAAAGCGAGAAAATGCCCGCTGACATCGACTATCTCCACATGGATGGCATCTCCATCGAAGCACGCCAGAAACTCGACGAAGTCCGTCCGCTCTCACTCGGACAGGCCTCCCGCATCTCCGGCGTATCACCAGCTGACATGTCCGTCCTGATGGTTTATATTAAGAGAAGAAAAGCCGAAAAATAATTATAAGGGAAATGAGCCGCAAGGCTCCGGTTTGAAAGGGGAAACATATGACAATCGCAGAAATGATGCAGCTGCCCGTACTTGCGGGGCGAGAGGACGCCGCGCAGAAACTCTTCGCTTACAATGACCTCGTCATGGAAATGAGCGGAAAGATCAATTTGACGGGCATCAAGGACCCCGAGGAGAGTCTGATCAAGAACGTCTACGATTCACTGACCGTCTACGACGAAAAGTATTTTCCAGAAAACGCAAAACTCTTGGATCTTGGCACGGGCGCCGGCTTCCCCGGCGTACCCCTTGCCATCCTCCGGCCTGACATCCAGGCAGTCCTGGCAGATTCCATCCAGAAAAAACTCACCTTCGTCGAAAACGCATGCCAGAAACTAGGCATCAAAAACGTCAAGTGCCTTCACATCCGCGCCGAAGAAGGCGGAAGAAGAAGAAAAACCAGAGAATCCTTCGACATCGTCACAGCCAGAGCCGTGAAAATGCTCCCCGTCATCTCCGAATGGGCCCTCCCATTCGTCAAAGTCGGCGGCGTCTTCGCAGCCATGAAAGGCCCGGGCGCCTTAGATGAACTCAAGGAATCCGGCAAAATCCTCCGCGAACTCAACGCAGAAGTAGAAGAAGTCAAAAACCTCGAACTTCCCACAGGAGAAAAACGCTGTATCCTCTACATCAGGAAAACAGCCCCATGCCCCAAGACATACCCAAGAAAAATCGGCATCGCAGAAAAGAAACCGATACTGGGGGAATAATAGTAGTTACGAAAAAAGGACCCATCGAGGGTCCTTTTTTCGTTGTCAGGCTACGCTGACGACACCGGAAAGCCGCGGTAAAACCGCGTGAAACTACATCTCATCCACCGCAAGCGGTCCCCCTTCTCCTGCCGGAGCAAGGTCACCCGTCGAGAGTCCTTTTTTTGTTGTCAGACTACGCTGACGACACCTGAAAACCGCGGTAAAGGGTTGATTACCTCGAGCGAAGCGAGGTTGTCCGGTTTCGTCAGCATAGTCTGACAACGCAAAAAAGGCCTTCGACAGGCCTTTTTTCGTAATTCCATGTCTCTTTCAAATTCCCAAGTTTTACTTCAATTCCCTCTCAGTCCCCATGACCCTGACGAAGCCGCCGCCAAATTTCGTATTGGCGAGCCACTTCTCCAGGTTGAAGATGTACGGGACACCTTCGTCCCAGAGGGTGCAGAGGGTCTTGCCATCTCTTTCCTCGATCTTCACGAGGGGCATCCAGTGCCAGTGATAAGGAATCGGTTCTCCGCCGCTGTGGAGGTTCAGGAAACCTACGGGGCAGTCGGAAGCGAGGCCTTCTGCGATGAAGTTCTTCAGCTTTTCAAAGCTCGGAGCCAGCATGTGGATCGGAGGAATCGGCATCGCTTCAGGTGTACCCTTGAGTCCTCTTTCCTTCATGTATGCTTCCAGGCCTTCCTTGAGCCATCTTGTCTTGTACAGGCCGTGCATGCGGGGAGTTGCGTACTTCCAGATGTCGAGCATCTTGGACGTAGCGCCTTCCTTGGTCGTGACCGGCATCTGCCATTCCTTCATTTCCACGTAGGCCGCAATCATGGCGCCTACAGTCGGGCCGCAGCCTGCCAGTTTCTGACGCTTTTCAGGATACCACTCCTGATTGTAGCCGAGTACCTTTCGTCCGTCCGCGGTCACGGTGATCCATTCAAGATGACGGATTTCTATCATCATGTTTATCCCTTCCCGTTTCAAATAACACGGAGATCCCCGGCCCGCGCCGGATCAGCGGATCCCCGCCTCCTTGAGGAGGTTTCTTACGACATAGCCTGCCATCATCATGCCGGACACCGGAGGAACGAACGAGGTGGAACCCGGAGCGTGTCCTTCGCCGATCGGCTTATGCGGCAGTTCTTTCGAATATACGACTGTAAGGTGCCTCACGCGGCGGTCCTTCAGCTCTTTTCTCATCTTTCTAGCCAGATGGCAGACAGACGTTTTATTAATATCTGCGATCTGCAGCATTTCCGGACGCAGGCGGTTGCCCGTGCCCATCGAGGAAATTTCCGGAATCTTCATCTTCCAGCAGATTTCCGCAATAGCAAGCTTCGCCGGCACATCATCGATCGCGTCGATAATGTAATTCGCATGCAGATCCTTGATGAAATCCTCATCGCCCGGACGGAAAAAGACAGGCTTTGCCTCTGCGATGCAGTTCGGATTCACGCGGTGCGCTCTCTCCACCATCACCTCTGCCTTATTTCTTCCGATCGTCGTCCGGTCAGCGACCAGCTGGCGGTTCAGATTCGATTCGTCAACAACATCCTTGTCAATGAAAATCAGGTGGCCGATCCCGACTCTGACAAGCGCTTCAGCAGCATAAGATCCGACGCCGCCTATACCAAATACAGCGACAGTCTTCGTGGAAAGGAAATCTACCCCTTCCTCACCCATAATGCGGGCAGTACGTACAAATATGGGGTCCATTATTCTCCTCCCGGGATGATTTCAATCCAGTAACCATCCGGATCATTGATGAAATAAATGCCCATAGCCGGGTTTTCGAAACAAATGCATCCCATCTTCTTGTGCAGCTCATGCGCAGCATCCATATCATCGACATCGAAAGCCAGATGGAATTCATTGTCGCCCAGATTGTACGCTTCCTTCCTGTCGCGAAGCCAGGTCAGTTCCAGACGATGCTTCGTCTTGCCATCGCCCATGTAAGCCAGAATAAAGGAGCCGTCGGGAGCCTTGAACTCGTTGACTACCTTCAGCCCGAGCGCTTCCTCATAAAATGCGATACTCTTCTCCAAATCGAGTACGTTGAAATTGTTGTGGTTAAACTTAAATTTCATTCTTTCTCTCCTCATCAAAACAAAAAGGAAACGCCCCGCGTCTCCCCGGACACCTCAATTTTCCATGTCCGCTGTATTAAACAGTATACCACAAAGTGTCCATACTATATATAGAAAATTCCAAATACATATAAATTGAGATGGGAAATGAAACCGGACGACAAGGATGACGACAGAGGAAAGAAAAATCCATACGATCGAGTGCTGCTCCCACAGCACCGATAAAGTGCCAAGGTACGCTTTCCTATCAATAAGCTCTTTCTTATAAACACCGCACAACCGCGACGTAGCGCGAATTGGAAAACAGAATAAGGAAAACACCATACAACTCTGCCTGACGGCACACACGAAATGAACTTCATTCGTCGGCTCCGCCGCCACCTTCCTCTACGAGGCAAGGTCAAACACCCTTAAACGAGCCTTCGGCTGATGGAAAACCATAAAACCTCGCTATCGCACGAAGAACTTTTTTATAAAAACCAATGAATACTGCACCCCTTTCTCTGGCAACAGTTAAAAGATAGGCCAGACGCCTTCCCCGCTGGGGCAGGTCAAAACCTTCCGCTACGATGCGAGCGGCTATTATCACTGGTTATTTAAATGCCCCCACCGAAAAAAGCTGTGAAATCGTTTTGGATTTCACAGCTTTCCTTTTCCTATTTCTATTCTTATTCCTTCACTGCAATGGAGAAGTAGTTCTTCTTGCCTTTTTTGATGATGATGAACTTGCCATTGGTGTTCGGGTGAGCGGAGATTTCTGCTTCGGTGTCTTTGACCTGTTCGCCATTGACGCGGATGGCGCCGTTGGTGACGTCTTCTCTGGCCTGGCGTTTGGATTTTTCTACGCCGGCTTCGACGAGGGCTTCGACGATGTTGATCGGAGCTTTTGCGACTTCGCCGCCTTTTGTATTTCTGAAGGCGCCTTCGATTTCATCGCCGGTGAGTTCCTGGATGTTGCCGGAGAAGAGGGCCTGGGTGACTTTTTCTGCCTGAGCGAGGCCTTCGTCGCCGTGAACGAAGCGGGTGACTTCTTCAGCGAGTTTTCTCTGCGCATTTCTGTGTTCCGGATGTTCAGCGACTTCTTTTTCGAGGTCTTCGATTTCTTCCATGGAGAGGAAGGTGAAGTACTTCAGGTATTTCACGACATCGCGGTCGTCCTGGTTGAACCAGAACTGGTAGAATTCGTATGGGCTTGTCTTCTTCGGATCGAGCCATACGGCGCCGCCTGCTGTCTTACCGAATTTCGTGCCGTCAGCCTTGAGCATCAGCGGGATGGTGAGGCCGTAAGCATCGGAGACGCCTTCGGTCTTTCGGAGGAGTTCTACGCCGTTTGTGATGTTGCCCCACTGGTCAGCGCCGCCGATCTGCAGCTGTACATCGTAATTGTCATAGAGCATCTTGAAGTCGATGGACTGGAGGATCTGGTAAGAGAATTCCGTGAAGGAAATGCCCGTATCCAGTCTGGATGCGACGATATCCTTGGCCAGCATCGTGTTGATATTGAAAAGCTTGCCGTAATCGCGGAGGAAGTCCAGAAGGGAAATCTTGGACAGCCAGTCATAGTTGTTGACCATGCGGAAACCGTCTTCGCCGAAGAGATTCTTCATCTGTTCTTTCAGGCATTCTGCATTATGCTGGACCTGTTCCATAGACTGGAGCACACGCTCGGATTTTCTGCCAGAAGGATCACCAATCGATCCCGTGCCGCCGCCGATCAGGATGACCGGATGATGACCAGCGAGCTGGAAACGCTTCATAATCATGAAAGGAATCAGATGACCGATGTGCATGCTGTCACCGGTTGGATCGATGCCGCAATAGAGGGAAATCGACTTCTCCCCTACGAGCTTGTACAAGTCCTCTTCATCCGTCTGCTGGTTGACAGCGCCGCGCCACTTCAGTTCATCAATAATATTCATGTAGGTTCACCTCTCAAAAATGTATTGGTTCAGGGACTTCCTGAAAGTTATATTAAACAATATAACACAATTGGAAACCATGTTACACCCAGAACATAGTTTCCCTCGCCTGACATGCCGTACAAATGGGATTCTTTAGCTCTTTCCAATTTCCCTTGCCCGCTATATAATTACATTAAAATAGGGAGAGTATGGGAATTTCATCACAAATTGACAGATATGAGGTGCACTATGTCAGCCGATCATACAATAACAACCAAAAACCGGACAGAGGAAATCGCGGAAACCACGCAAAAGCTCCTTCACGACTACTTCGAAAGAAGCGGCTCCGCCTCCCTCATCAACAGGCTCGCACCGGACGTACTCTGGTTCAGCGAAGAAGAAAGCGGCGGAAAAGAGGAAGCCGCCCGCTACCTGACCGCCTGGAAGGAAGGCTTCTTCAATTCCTACGTCGAATCAGAATCCTACGAAGCCAAGAACCTCGGAGAAGGCTACTCCCTCTGCATTGCAAACCTCGCCCTCCTTGTACATCCCGGGAAGACATTCACCCTGCACCAGACAAGGAAACTCACCTTCATCTTCCGGCGCCTCAGAGACAAGAACACCGACGAAAGCACATGGGAAATCATCCACCTCGCCGTTGCTACACTTGCCCCCAAGACAGCACCGGGCAAGCTCCCTGAAATTTCATGCAGCCTCGACAACCTGCGCTACCTGAACCGCTTCACGACAGGCGACCTTTCCTTGGACGAAACAAGAAGCCTCTATGCCCTCCTTCAGGAAAAAGTCTTCCGCCACTTCACGCAGGAAAAGAAAGACATGCTGACCGCCCTCTCCCTCTTCGACGTATTCACATTGAGCCAGGCCAAATACATGTATCCCTCCGGCGACACCACCGCCATGATGCGCGAAGAAGAAGAATCAGGACTCTTCCTCTACCTCGTTAAAGGCACCACAGGAAGCTACCGCTTCTTCCCCGTCATGCGCCAGTTCCTCGCCGCAGAATTCTCCGCCCGCGACCCCAAGTGGCAGTCCCGCTGCTACCTCAAGGCCGCCCGCTGGCACTATGCCGCAGGAAACTACCTCGAAGCCATGCAGGCCGCTGACAAAGGCGACGACTACGATATGGCCCTCAACATCCTCGCCAGAGGCTCCGACTCCATCCTCTTCTCCGGCCGCCGCACCTGCAGAAGATCCCTCGTCAAACGCTGCCCGAGAAACGTCGTGAAACGCCACATCCACACCATCTGCCTCATGGTCTACGACCTCTACTACTCCGGAATGAAAGACGAATTCCGCACCCAGTACGCAAGACTCCGTGAAATCGACGCCGGCGTATCCGAAAGAGCCGCCGTCCATTTCCTCGGCACCATGACGAATTTCAACAACCTCGATCCTATGATCACAGGCGCTGAAGAAGCACTCGACACCATCCGGCGCTACAACCTGTGGAAAGAATTCAAGACACCGCACCTCGGCTTCTGCTGCCCGACGCTCCTCCTTCTTTACCATTCCACACCGGGCCAGCTCCTCACCGAAGTAGAGAAACTCGCCGAACTCCAGTCCACCCTCGAAAGAATCGGACGCCACGAATACGGCAGCGCATGGAGCCACCTCTTCCACGCTGAATACTACCTCCTCACAGGAGACTGGGAAAAAGGCCTCGGAGAACTCTCCGCCCTCGAAGCAAGCCCGGGATACGCGAACCCATCCGTCAAGATCCGATCCGCCTACCTCAGAGGCTGGCTCGCCTTCGTAACAGGAAGAGCCTCCTCCATCAGGGAAATCGAGACAGAAATGCACGGCTACCTCGCATCCACCGCCGAATACCAGACACTCATAGCAAGCCTCAGCGAATGCGGCTTCCACCTCATGTTCGGCACCGATTCCAACATCAAGAGAGAATACAAAAGAATCCTCGATCCCCAGCGCTTCTACTTCCCGTCCCACACCTACATAGAAATCATGAAAGACAGGATCCTCCTCCGTGACGGAAAAGACACCGACCTCCTCGCAGAAGCCGAAACCCACGAAACTCATGCCCGTCAGAGGAAATCCGTCATCGGCATGATCTTCGCCCTCCTGAACCAGGCAGCCGCCTACAAGAGACTCGGCGAAGAAGAAAACAGCCTCCAGGCACTCGAAGAAGCCCTGACCCTCGCCGGCCCCGACCACCTCATCCTCCCCTTCATCCTCTTCTCCGATGAACTCAAGGACCTCTGGAAAAAAGTCAGAGCCCCGAGACACAGCGCCTCCATCGTAGAAACCATGTCCCAATACACCCGCCCTACCAGCCCCGAGATCCCCTCCCTCGAAGAAATGAGAAGAGACCAGATCAAGAAACTGACCGGGAGAGAAATGGAAATCATCCACCTCGCAGTACAGGGACTCAAAAATAAAGAAATCGCCGAAGAACAAAAAGTGGCAGAAATAACCATCAAAAAAGCCATGTCCACCATCTACAGGAAACTAAACATCTCCGGCCGCCCCGAACTCCTCACCATCTTCGGGGAAGAAAAACACGAGGAAGAATAAAAAAATACAGGAACGCTGAACCCCCATCCGCAATGCGGATGGGGGTTTTGTGGTGGGAGTTTTAAAACCACACAACCGAGC
>NZ_FR896459.1:12531-12842 GCF_000435155.1 Dialister sp. CAG:357
AGCAGCGCCGTAAAAGTGCCATGGTACGCCTTATCATCTAAAGGCTCTTATATAGAGACCATACAACCGCCAAGTATGGCGAATTGGAACACCACACAACCGAGCTACGCTCGTGGAACCTTTTATAAAAACCAATGAATACTGCACCCCTTTCGTCAGCAACAGTTAAATGATGGGCTGACCGCTCTTTCCCCGCTGGGGCAGGTCAACACCTTCCGTATCGGCATGTACCGCTATTATCAACTGCGATGTACTGAGTCCTTACTTTTTTCGAGCGCAGCGAGGTTTAAGGGTGTTAACCTTGCTCCGAA
>NZ_FR896460.1:0-9815 GCF_000435155.1 Dialister sp. CAG:357
ATTTTGTGTCCAAAATACGTTGACCAGTGCAAATTGATGGGCCTTGCTGCCGTGCATTTTGGGGAGGTTTATGGATACTTTCAAAGAAGAGGTATATGGCAAAATCCAGTGGGAATGCTGCCGTGCGAAGATTTATATAGTAGCTATGTCCTTGTTTTATGTTTTAATCTGCGCAACGATTATTACATATGCCATGGAATATGGAAATATTTTATATGTAGTGGCAGCCTGTGTATTTTGCTTTTCTGTATGGAGAATCAATAGGCTGCACACACCGGTAGCACTCGTATGCGAGAAGAAGCTCCTCGTATCGGTTCCATGGTCATTTTTAAATTCGGACTTCGACTTTTCTTTCAAATCTTTATACATGCCTATAGAATATTCAGAGATTACGGGTGTTTCCAATTGCTGGGATCATCTTTATATAGGTGCCAGAGTAGCAGGAGGAATTGTGGGCCTGCCTGTTCAGATGTCATGCGTTTCCAGGAAGGATAAGAAAAAATTTAAATTCTGGATCAGCAAAAAGCAGGAGGAAAACAGGCATGTATCCAGACTGACCTTTTAATCATGGATAGGGCAGAGACTCAGGCGGGTCTGTTGATTTACAAAAGACCTTATGATACCATATAAAGCATATTCATGATTTTAAGAGGTGAAGTTGAATGGCTGCTAAAATTACGTACACGATACAAAAGGAATTGGGCGATTTGTCAATTGCGCCTAATGGATGGAAAAAGCAATTGACTTACACAAGCTGGAATAACCGGGAAGAGAAATTTGATCTGCGTTCTTGGAATGAAGATCATACAGCTATGACAAAGGGAATTACGCTGACTAAGGAAGAAGCCCTTAAGCTGCGTGATATACTGAACGAAATTGATTTCGATGAATTGTGATGAAACCTAACAATATGCCAAGCAGGTATTCCGTAAGGAGCGGCCTGCTTGGCATATTGTGCATTTAAATATAAATTAAGGTATGCTTTCTACATTTCTTCGCAAAGGGTCATATTATGGAACTGGGATTTCTAAAAGATAATCCAAGAAGCAGTAAGGCAATGCTTACTTGCGCTATTGGTCTTGCAGTTAACTTTATATTAGCCTCCGCCAAAATCTTTGCCGGCTGGTCGAGCGGTTTCTTATCTGTTATGGGAGACGGGTTTAACAATTTAACAGATATGGGATCAATCATTTTATTGATGATGACCTTCTATTACGCTGCAAAACCCTCGGATAAAGAGCATCCATTTGGCCACGGGCGCCTGGAATACATCAATGCTACCGTTATGGCTGCCATTATCCTATATGTCGGCATTACGCTTTTCATAGAATCAGCGCATAAGATTTCCAATCCGACAGATACGGAATATTCTCTTTTGATCATTATCAGCTTAACACTGGGCATCATCGGAAAATTATTTCTGGCATGGCAGTATAAGAAGACAGGGAAGGAGATCAAATCTGAATCATTCAATGCTTACAGCGCGGATTCTTTGTCAGACCTCCTGTCCACCTCAAGCGTCTTGGCGGCAACTTTAGTCGAGTCTTTCTTTCATTACCATATTGACGGATACATGGGCGTATTGATGTCGCTGGTCATCCTATGGACAGGATATACGATTATGAAAAAAGCGGTGAATTCAATTATGGGTTCTACGCCGGATCCCGAGATTCATGAAAGCATAAAAAACTGCATCCTTGGATGCAAGGGCGTGTATGGTGTGCATGACCTGATTGTGCATGATTACGGTCCTGAAAATCATTTTGCTACAGCGCATATAGAGCTGGACAGCTCATTGACCTTTATGCAAAGCCATGAGCTTTCAGAAAATGTCACGACTGTTCTGCGTGAAAAACTGAATATCCAGGCGGTGATCCATGCCGATCCTAAAGCGGTATCCAATCCAAGGGAGGCAGAATATCAAAGAGATCTGGAAGCTGCCATTTACCGATCGGGACTACCGCTTTCCTATCATGACTTTTTTGTTCAGGAAAAAGAAGGAGAAATCGATCTTTCCTTTGAACTGGCGCTGACAGGCTACTGTAAATTGAATGATGGGGAAATTTATCATGCAATATCTGATGAATTAAGGAAAATCAACCCGGCCTATCATATCGAAACGATGATTGACAGAAACTTTATCAGCGGAAAAATCTATGGAAATGATTGATAAATTATCAAAATTGATCGGATGCTGAATAACACTTGCTGATGATTTTATGATAAAATACATAATGGAAATCTAACGAATATATGCATCGCTGAATCGATGATGCATGCAGATTCTTTTAGCAAAAAGAGAGTCTATACACGTATCAATGAAACTATGTTTTATGAAAAGTCATCGTAAATATGTAAATATTTAAGGAAGTGTGTGTATGAAAATAAAAAAGTACACAGTTTTAGCGGCCTGCCTGTTGGTTTTTGGAACTTTCAACGTATCTTATGCTGATTACATGATGGGTTCCCATGGGAATGATGTCAGGATCCTTCAAAGACGTCTTGCTCTCTATGAACTGAATGTAAAAGCAAACGGCACCTATGACAAGGCAACATACAAGGCTGTCGTGAAGTTCCAGAAGAAAAGGCATCTGACAGCGGATGGAATCATCGGCCCTGCCACTTATAAAGCATTGACCGGCTATTCTATGAAAACGGCTTCAAAAACCGGCTCAGATGCTCCCGCTGCCGTAAAGAAAAGCAGCAGTGCCCAAATCCAGAGTACGGGAATCAATGATTCCCTGGTACAGTGGCACAGCTCGGTGATAACAAACAGCACTGTTAAGGCGATTACAGAAGAAGCGCAGAAGTACATTGGAGTTCCGTACCAGTTCGGCGGTACGACGCCGAAAGGATTTGACTGCTCAGGTTTTATTCAGTATGTTTTCAACCGGAAAGGGATTGTCCTTCCCCGGTCAGCTGACGAGCAGTATACTTCCGGGAGAAAGATTTCAGTGAACGCACTCGAACCCGGCGATCTTGTTTTCTTTAAAACGTATGATCAGGGAATCTCGCATTCCGGATTGTACTTAGGGGACGGATATTTCATCAGCGCGACCTCGAGCAAGGGCGTGGCTGTAGCAACGATGAAAAGCGGCTACTGGCATGACAGATATGTCGGCGCAAACAGGGTTCTGTAACGGGATCGCGCATTTTAGCTGGCAATCGTCATGAAATAACTGAATCAAGAAGCGGAAAATAAAGTAATGTTGAAATAAGGCTGTAGATTTTTTGTTTTGCTACAGTCTTTTTACAATGATAGATGAATACTAAATTTATGAATATTAATGGATGGTGCAGCTCTTATGAAAATAGCCATGATCCAAATGGAAGTTGACTCAGGGCAGAAGGACAGAAATATACGGCATGCATTCCAGCTCTTGGAACAAGCAGTTCCAAACAGTGACGTTCTGGTGCTGCCGGAATTGTGGACAATCGGATATGATTTTCACAATTTAGATAAAAATGCAACAAGGCTTGGGGACAGTTTGATCTCTGGATTATCCTCATTTGCCAATTATCATCATGTTACTTTGGAGGCGGGGACGCTTCCTGTAGAAGTCAATGGCAAGATCAGCAACATGGGGATCGTGTTCGGCCCGAATGGGGAAATCCAGGCACAGTACAGCAAGCGTCATCTGTTTTACGGATATGAGGAATCAAAATTGATGGTTCCCGGAAACAGTTTGATGAATACTGAAATCAACGGTGTCAAAACCGGAATGGCTGTCTGTTATGAGTTCTATTTTCCGAGAATGTGGAGAAAAATGGCAAAGAGCGGAGTGACATTAGTGCTGGCTCCGGCTTCATGGCCTGCCGTCCATATTCCTCAATGGGAAGTCCTTACAAGAGCCAGGGCTATAGAGAACGGGATCTGCGTCTGCGCGGTCAATATGGCAGGAGAGTACCACGGGCTCAAGCTTGGCGGGCATTCTCTCTTTATTGACCCGACAGGGAAGGTAGAAGCGGAAGCAGGAGATGGCGAGGAAATCCTTTATGGAGAGTATGATGAAATCCGGTACAGGGATTTAGGAAAGCAATTGGCGGTCATACGCTTATAAGAATGATCTTATCATTCCGTTTCTCAAAGAGATTGGGCTTAATCACGTGAAGTATGCTAATCCATATTTGCATGGATTAGGCAAGTCATATATAATGAAGGGGCAATTAATTAAGGGGGTCTATCATGAAGGGCAATGATATTCGCGAGTCGTATCTTTCGTTTTTTGAAAATAAAAAAGATCATCTTAGATTAAAGAGTTTTTCCTTGATTCCTAAGGATGACCCGAGTCTTTTGCTGATCGGCGCCGGAATGGCACCATTAAAACCGTTTTTCACAGGCAAGGTTGAACCGCCGAGACATAGAATCACAACAAGCCAGAAGTGCATCCGCACTGGTGATATCGAAAATGTAGGATATACTGCAAGACACCATACATTTTTCGAAATGCTGGGAAACTTCTCCTTTGGCGATTATTTCAAGAAGGAAGCTATTTCCTGGGCATGGGAATTCCTTACTGAAGTAATCAAACTCGACAGCTCCCGCTTGTATGTTACAATCTATCCGGATGATAAGGAAGCTTATGATTACTGGCATACGATGATCGGACTGCCGAAAAATCATATTTATCCTCTTGCCGATAATTTCTGGGAAATCGGTGAAGGCCCGTGCGGCCCTGATTCTGAAATTTTCTTCGATCAGGGAGAAGAATTTGGAACAGACCCGGAAAATCAGATGGGCGGAGACGGTGATCGTTTCCTTGAAATCTGGAACCTGGTATTCAGCCAGTATGACCGTCAGAAGGATGGCTCCTATCTTCCTCTGGCAAAGAAAAACATTGATACCGGTGCAGGTCTGGAACGTCTTACAGCCGTACTGCAGCACAAGAAAAACAATTTCGAAACAGACCTGTTCTTCCCGATTATTGAAGAAGCATCTACTCTCTCCGGTGTTTCCTATGGAAAGAGTGCACAGGGCGATGTTGCATTGAAAGTTATTTCGGATCATGCCAGAGCCATTACCAATATGATTGCTGACGGCATTCTGCCTTCCAATGAAGGAAGAGGTTATGTACTCCGCAGAATCCTCAGACGTGCTGTACGTTTCGGAAAACTGCTTGGCATTCAGGATCCATTCATGGGTCATATGATCGATGTAGTCATCGATATGATGAAACCTGCCTATCCGGAATTGCTGGATAAACAGGCATACATTAAGAAAGTAGCTGGAATGGAAGAAGAAAGATTCCAGACAACATTGAATGCGGGTATTGATCTTCTTTCCGAAATGATAGAAGATACCCAGAAACATAATGAAAAAAATATTTCCGGGGAACGCGTTTTCAAATTATATGATACCTATGGATTCCCATGGGAACTAACACAGGAAATCGCCGCTGAAAAGGGACTTTCTGTTGATAAGGCCGGTTTTGAAGCTGCAATGGCTGAACAGAAGGAAAGAGCAAGAGCAGCCCGCGCTAAGGTTTCTGCCAAGGTGGCAACGCCTGATACGACAAAACTGGATATTTCTTCTTTATCAACCATTGATGAAGACGGGACAACGAAACTCCTTCTCGTAGGCAAAGATGGCAAAGAACTTGCTTCTGCCGCAGATGGTACAGAAATCACAGCAATCCTTCTCAATACTCCTTTCCACGCTGAAGGCGGCGGACAGATTGGTGATACAGGCATCATTACCGGAGCTGAAGGTTCCATTATTGTTGAAAATACCAAGAAGCTTCCTGATGGAATCACTTACATTATCGGTGAAGTTAAAGAAGGCATCATTCGCGCAGGCGAAGAGGTCAATGTAGTTGTAGACCGCGACAGACGTGAAAAACTGGCCAGAAACCATACGGGCACGCATATGCTGCAGGCTGCACTTAGAAGAGTACTCGGCGATCAGGTCAACCAGGCAGGTTCCCTGGTACTTCCTGACAGACTGAGATTCGACTTCACCTGGCCGGAAGCGTTATCTGCAAAGCAGATCAGGGAAGTTGAAGATATCGTCAATGCTGAAATCATCAAGAACACATCAGTGTCCATTAATGAAATGCCGATTGATGAAGCTAAAAATCTGGGAGCGATGGCTCTGTTCGGAGAAAAATACGGCGATATCGTCCGTGTCGTTTCCGTTGGTGAATTCAGCAAGGAATTATGCGGTGGTACGCACGTATCCAATACCGGAGAGTTAGGATCCTTCAGAATTATCGGAGAGTCCGGTATCGGATCCGGTGTCAGAAGAATTGAAGCTGTCACAGGCTGGGCTGCTTATGAAATGATGCAGGAAGACAGAAAGCTTATCAATTCTGCTGCAGATGCATTGAAATCAAACAGCACAGGGATTCTGGAACGCATTGAAAAACTGCAGGCAGAACTGAAAGACGCTGAACATGAATTATCCGCCCTTAAGAAAAACAAGGTCCAGGACGAGCTGAAAGAATTGATTCAGAATGCTGAAGTTAAAAATGGTGTTTCCATACTGGGTGCAGTTGTTCATGTTGATAATATGGATAAATTGCGTGAAGCTGCAGATTTTGTAAAGGCCAAGCTTCCTGTTTCTGCAGTCATACTCGGCACAGCTGCAGGTGATAAGGTCAATCTGGTAGGCATGGCTTCACCGGATGCAGTCAAGGCAGGCATCCATATGGGCAAGGTTATTTCCCAGGCTGCCAAGATCTGCGGCGGTGGCGGCGGCGGAAAGCCAGCTAATGCGCAGGCAGGCGGCAAGGATGTATCCAAGCTTGCTGATGCTGTAGCCCAGGGAGTTAAAATTATTTCTGGAATGCTTGATTAAGGAGGGATATATATGTCAGTCTCTGATGAAACAATTTTATTTAATAAAAATGCCGACGAAGGTGAAAACACACAGGCATCTATGATTTTGCAGGAAGTGTATGCTGCTCTTAAGGAAGCCGGGCATAATCCAACCGTTCAGCTTGTCGGATATTTGGTATCTGGAGAACCGACATATATTACCAGCAGGCATGATGCAAGAAAGCTTATCTCAGGCATTGAAAGAGATGAACTTGTAGAAGAATTAGTCAGATTCTATATAAAGCATAAGGGTCTCTGATATGCGTATTATGAGTCTTGATGTTGGTTCTCAAACGATCGGCGTTGCTGTAAGTGACCTTTTTGGCTGGACGGCTCAGGGAGTTGAAACCATCCGGCATACTACGAGAGAAAAGGATTTCGCAAGACTTTGGGAGCTCACGGATCAGTATAAAGTGGAAGAGTTCGTATTGGGCCTGCCTTTAAACATGAACGGTACTAAAGGTATGCGCGCTGAGCGTACTGAAGAATTTGCCCATGAGCTGGAAGAGGCCTTTCCTGACATTCCCTGGAGATTCTGGGATGAAAGGCTTACAACTGTTATGGCGCAAAAAGAGCTGATTGCTGCGAATGTGAGCAGGAAGAAGCGGAAGAAAGTTATTGATAAAATGGCAGCAGTAGTTATTCTCGAGGATTACCTGCATTATCTCGCTCTGAATGGCGGGAAAAAGTAAAGGATGCATTATGGAAAATAAAACCGAAGAATCAATCATCGTGACAATCGACGATACGGAAGGGAATTCCAGAGATTTTGTGCAGGATATGGTAATACCGTTTGACGGCAAGGAGTTTGCCGTTCTGGTATCGATTCCTGAAAGCATGGATTCTGAAGAAGAACCCGATATCATATTAGCCAGAATTGACAAGGATCAGGACGGAGAAGTCGTTTACGTATCTCCAACTGATGAAGAATATGACGCTGTCGCTGAAATCTATAATGCCATGTAATTATCATTAAATGGCATAAATTGAAATGGCTGATCACTGAATGTTAGATTTTGTTCTGACAGGCAGAGGTCAGTTTTTTTCAATACCAGGAACTGTACCTGGCCCCAGTCACTTTTCTTCAGGAAGAATGACAGGCGCTTTTGGGTACGTATCTGAAAATAAGCGTCCTGGTTTCAGAGAAAGTTCAAATTCTAGATAAATCAAAGCAACTTTTAAATGTTGCGGCTTAGATTTGTGTTAGAATAAAGAAAATTTGTGTTTTATCAGGAGGAATCATGGGAAAGCACTTTTCTTTTATACATTGTGCCGACTTGCACTTAGGCGAACCATTTGGAGATGTACGCCTTGGCGGCAGTGGTCCATGGAATGAACAGATCAGCAAATCGACCTTTAAGGCATTTGAGAAGGTTGTGGATGCTGCGATCGATAACCGGGTAGATGCTATTTTGATTTCCGGTGATGTATATAATAGTGATCATCATAGTCTGGCAGCGCAAATGGCCTTTGCCCGTGAATTGTACCGTGCGGCTGAAAATGGCATTGAAACTTTTATAGTACATGGAAATCACGATCCGGAAGAGGCCTGGCGTGCCGATATCCCGCTGCCGGATATGGTGCATATTTTTTCCTCCAGCGAAGTGCAGGCTCTGCCATTGATGAAAGATGGAGAAAAAGCTGCAACTATTTATGGAATCAGCTACAAGACAAGACATGTGGGGACTGATCTCGCTCAAGGATTTCATCATAATCCGGAAGACGGATTTGCAATCGGCATGCTCCATACAGATGTTGGATCGGCATCAGGGAATTATGCGCCCTGCACGATTGAAGAACTTAAGAATTCCGGGATTGAGTACTGGGCACTGGGTCATATACACACAAGAAAAACTTTGTCAGTAAAACCGTATGTCGTGTATCCCGGCAATATCCAGGGACTTAACATAAGTGAAATAGGGCCGAGGGGCTGTTACCTGGTCGATGTGGGCGCCTATGGGACTGTAACGCTGAAATTCATTGAATCAGACGTTATACGATGGATGGATATGGTCATAGATATATCCAATTTAAAGCAGATTGGAGAGCTTATTACCGAAATATCCAGAAGGAGAGCCGGCCTTAAGGAACTTACAGGCAGACCCAGCATGGTGCGCATTGTGCTTACAGGAAGCGGTCCTCTCCATGAGATGGTATCAAGCGATGATGGGCAGGAATATATTCTCCAGACATTGAATGAAAAAGAGCAATTCAGATTCCTTTTTGCATATTTCATTAAAATCGATGATAATACACGCCCGGATATCAACCTGAAAGAAAGAAGACAGATACCAGATATTGTTGGCACATACCTTCGTACGTATGATATCTGGAATGATCTCCCCGCCGAGGAAAAGAAAAAAGCATTAAGAAAAATCGTTGAAGAACAGCCCGAAATCATGAGGTACAGCAAGTTGGTCAAATCACTCAATGATGATATTCTTGTCCGTGCTTTTCGAAAGGCAGAGCTCTTAGGCGCTGAGATGCTGACTGAGGAGGAAGCAAATAATGAAGATCATTGATTTGCGGTTGGATCATTATGGCATATACAGGAAAGCATCCTGGAAGCCCTCTCAAAATTCGCTCAATGTCATTATGGGAGAAAATGAGAGCGGCAAGACCACCATGCTCCGTTTTATCCGTGACATGATATTTGGTTACGGCAGAGGAAAGTGGCAGGGCAAGACAGGAAGTATTGAATTTGTCAGATCGGATGGACAGGAATATAAAGTCATCCGCGATGAAAAGGAACGCTGGTTTGAAAATTCAGACCATGTAAAATTTGAGGAAGAACTTCCTGCCCTGTGGTGGCATGGCCTGAACCGTTTCATGTATGAAAAAATTTTTGCCATAGGTCTTGAAGATCTGCAGGGCTTGTCCTTCTTGTCCAATGATTCTGTAAGAAGCCGTTTTTTCATGCTGCAGGGCGGAGATAAAATTTCTACAGTGAAGAAACTGGCTCATGACAATAAGGAAAAGCTGCTGGTTTCTTCCCCGCA
>NZ_FR896460.1:9850-33225 GCF_000435155.1 Dialister sp. CAG:357
GGAAAGAGAAAGATTAATTTGCTGATCGGGGAGCTCGATGATGTCAGCCAGCAGCTCGATGCTTTGGCCAATCAGGAAAAAGACTTTTCCGATCTGCAGAAAAAGCAGGATCTGCTGAAGAAACAGATTGAAGAACTTCAGCAAAAACTGAATGCGGATAAAGAGAAAGATAGAACATTAGAGAAAAGGCTGGGCGCCTGGGAATATTATAAAAGGGCCTGCGAGATTAAAAGACAGCTGGATTTATCCATGCAGGTCAAAATGTTCCCGACGAACGGAAAAGACAAGTGGAACGAGATCATGAACCGTATGAAGAGCATTCATGATCAAAAAGAGTCCCTGCAGGCAAAGCTTGATGAATATACACCGATTGAAAAAGAAAAAGTCATTCCCTGGGCGGGCATGGCAGACGAACTTGAAAAGCTCTATGTAGATATCGGACAGTGGCGTCAGACAATAGAAGATGCAGATCGTCTTGAAAAAGAGCATAAGAACTGGGAAATTGATTTCGTCAACATGGGTTACCAGCTGCCGCTCTGGGATCATCCGCTGGATTTAAAGGAACCCTGTGTCAATGTCAATTGGGAAGAAGGCCGCCGTTTAGCACAAAGTGTAGGCGTCAGGAAAAACGAGCTGTATTTTTGGCAGCAGAGAGAGCCTGAAGTTGAACAGCTGGAAGATGAGCCGGAAAATTTCGATACGGAACAGAGCGAAAACGAGTGGAAGAACTTTGAGGAAATGGCCAAGAGCCTTGAAGGAATCCTGCATCAGAGAACGGATATCAATCATTCGATAGAAGAAGCGCAAAGCAGAAAAGACAGAAAATACACTGTCTGGTTCTGGATCGGCATATGCCTTATTGCAGCCTCTGCGGCTTCCGTTGTTGCTTTCTATATGGCCATGATTGGTTATGCAGCTCTTTACGGAGCGGCAGCAGGAATCGTTCTTGGAGCGGTTGCGCTTATGGTCAACAGCCATATTGTGAATAAAAAAGCACATCTCCTGCAGAAGTATAATGATGAGCTGGCCGATCTTGAAGCGAAGCGGAAAGACATTGCATCCCATTTCCCCGGCCAGGTTCCTGAATCCGTAGAGGATCTCCAGGCTTTCCAGAATCTGGTCCAGCAGAAGCGGACTGATTTCTATAAGGACCAGGCCCGGCGGCAGGCTGTTTCATGGAAAAGGGAAACCGTGCGCAAGCAGCAGGCCCAGCATGAAAAGTGGGTTACAGAGGGCAAAGAGCTCAATGAAAAAGCACAGCAGATCAATACGGAGTGGAGCAAATGGCTGAAAGCCAATAAACTTCCGGAAACGGATGCTGAAAATTTGTCCCTGCTCCAGGAACAGTGGCAGAGAATTTTCTCTGAAGAGGGGAAAGGAAAGATCCTTGCACTTCGTCTGGAACATATTGATGCAAAGCTCGATGCTTTTGCCAAGAGGGCGGTATCTATCATCCGGTCCTCCGGTATTGATTATCCTGTGACACCGGACAGCATTGCCGATATTTATGAAGAGAATCAGAGAAGAATGCTTGAATGGCAGGGGATTCTTGAGAAAAACCGCCAGCATGAAGCATATCAGAAGGAAATGGCAAAGCTGAATGATTCCTGGAATTCCTGCCAGAATGAAGCGAAAGTGCTGATGGACCTGGTCAATGCAAAGAATGCGGAAGAGTTTGCTGAAAAGGTTGAAGCATATGAACACCATGACCAGATTTTGAAGGAGTGGAAAACGGTTCAGCAGGATCTTCGCCTGTATGCCGGAAGCGAAGAGAGCTTCACTCAGTTATGGGATTCCCTGAAGACCGGGCAGTATGATGACTGGATGAGCGAGCATCAGAAGCTTTCCAAATGCATTGCCGAGGAAGACAGCGAACTCGGTGAACTCCGCAAGAATCAGGGCGCAGTTGAGAATGAAATCTTCAGGCTGGCCGATGACAATACCATCACTGAAACTCTTCAGAAGAAAGAAAAAATCGAGGCTGAACTTAAATCAGCACTCGAGGAATGGCTTGTCTATATGTATCTAGAGAAGGTTCTGGAAAAAACGCAGTCAGCGTATGAGTCCGGCAAGCAGCCGAAGATCATTGAAAAGGCAAATGGTTTCCTGCGTGAAATGACTCACGGCAGATATACATTGACGGTTTCCAGTGATGGAAAAGACATTGGGATTATTGACAAGGATAATCAGGTGAGGGATCCTAAAATCTGGTCCTCAGGAACAGGAGACCAGGTTTATCTGGCGATCCGTCTTGCCATGGCGTTGTCATTTGGTGAGCAGATTGAACCGCTTCCCATTGTCCTGGATGATATTTTCGTCAGATTTGACGAGAAGCGTCAGGAAGATACCCTGCGTTTCCTGATGGATCTCGGAAAGACACAGCAGATCTTCCTTTTCACCTGTCAGGCACAGACGATGAAGATTGCAAAGCGCATCGGGGAAGAAAAAAATACGGGCAAGTTCATCTATCTCAAATCAGGTGAGATATTTGAACTTGCCCAGGCATAAGATCGTTTAGTATCTGTGCTGTTGAATACCGTACTTGGTAGACTAGATAAGTTTATTGAAGTACGGTATTTTTTTTATGAAGTAAGTGATGATGATTCCCAGCGCATAAGCGAGGCATATCCAGATAACAGCATCTATGAACGGGATGCGGGGCAGGTATGCAAGCATTTTTCCGAATATGGGATGTGTCAGATTGCGTGTTATTTCCTCAAACAGCATGACACCAAAAGAAACACTGCCAAGGAAAATCAGCCTGTTTCTCCAGGCATCAGAAATGGTATGGGTAGAGAACCACCATTTTGAAAAGCAGAATACAAAAGCGGTATTCAGGAAAAGGAAGCTGTCATAAAATCTTTCGGAAATCGCTTCTGTAAGGCCGCCTGCGATAATTCCATGATAGTAAGTCATTCCGGCAGCTATTACGCTGCCAAGGAGGGCGGCTAATCCCAATTTGAAAAGATTTCTGGGTGTGATCCAGGAATCCGGGAGTACATGCTCGATCCAGTATCCGATCAGGAAATAAAATGTCGGTTCACTGACCGCAAGAAGGGGGTTCAGGAAATAATTGATTTCTGCTGTTCCCTTGAAAATCAGCATGGAAATAACTGGGATGCACCCGACGAAGACCAAATTCAAAAGGATCAGGTACAAATAAAGTTCCTGCGTCATTGCGCGGACCAGCTTTCGCCAGATTGGGAGCATGAGAAGGAAGGAAACATAAATATACAGGAAATAATAGGCCGTTGCCATGGTAGAGGAGTAAGTCATGGTGAAAAATTTGGCAATATGTCCTGTGATGGAAAGAGGCAGGTTATGATAAAACCAGACATAGTTGATCAATGAAAAAACAAAAATAACCTGAATAAAACGCCAGACTCTTTTTTTGAATATCCGCGAAATGGATTCTTCTTTTTCCAGCAATAAGGCACCGGAAATCATGAAAAATATAGGGACTGCCGTTTTTACCCAAAATGGTACTGCGATATAGAGGGGAAAGAAAAATGATGCAGGTCTTTCTAGATATAAAGAGAAGCCTGAGGTGGAAGTATGTGTAAACATAACGAGCCAGATGCAAAGCGCTCTTAAAAATTCAATATGGATCTTTTTCTTTTTGGCTGCACCTGCCATAGTATCTTTTACGTTATTTACGCTTTGTGAGTTCATGTGATTATTCTCCGCTGTAAAATCAGCAAAACAATTCAATTGACGAATATAAACCTGCTTATGCCAAAGGCATAATGCCGCACCCGTTAAACTGCTTTAAAAATCAGCTTGTGCTGCATATACATTTTAATATACCATAGACTATTATACCTATGTGCGGAAAGTAATAAAATTCCCGGCTGATAAAATTCCAAAAAAAGCTATTATGCCGGGGCGGATTCCGTATCAAATGAATTGTTTTTGAGGCTTGCAATTATAACAGTTATTTGTTAAACTATACAGGCATGAATACGCATGTCTGTGGATTTCACATCTGTGCCTAAGGGTGGCTGTGAAAGAAGAAGCAGGCAGAGGTTAATAACAGGAGGTTATATTATGGCAGTTGTATCCATGAAACAGTTACTTGAAGCAGGCGTTCATTTTGGTCATCAGACCCGTCGTTGGAATCCGAAGATGGCAAGATTTATCTTCACAGAACGCAACGGAATCTACATTATCGACCTGCAGAAGACTGTAAAGAAAGTTGAAGAAGCTTATGCTTTCATTCGCGATGTTGCAGCAAAGGGCGAACCGGTTCTCTTCGTAGGAACAAAGAAACAGGCTCAGAACTCTGTAAAGGAAGAAGCTACACGCTGCAACCAGTTCTATGTCAATGAACGCTGGCTCGGCGGCATGCTGACCAACTTCCGCACAATCCAGACCCGTATTGCACGTCTGAAAGAACTGGAAAAGATGTTTGAAGAAGGCGCCACTGCTCAGTATCCGAAGAAGGAAGTTATCCTGATGCAGCGCGAACTTGAAAAGCTCGAAAAGAACCTTGGCGGCATTAAAGATATGAAACGTCTTCCGGGAACAATTTTCATCATTGACTCCAAGAAAGAAGAAATCGCTGTTGCAGAAGCTCATAAGCTGCACATTCCGGTTGTTGCAACCGTTGATACCAACTGCGATCCGGACGTTATCGATTTCCCGATTCCGGCAAACGATGATGCTATCCGCGCAGTAAGACTGCTCACCAGCAAGATTGCTGATGCTGTTCTTGAAGGACGTCAGGGCCAGCAGGAAGAAGCTGCACCGGCTGAAGAAGCTGCTGTTGAAGAAGCAGAAGCAGAAGACAAGGAATAATTATTTATTAAGGCTCTGCGGATCCTGCTGATCAGGATCCGCCCTGTCCTTTTTTTCATTAAGACAAACACCTTATTTTATGATGGAGGTCATACGATGAACATTACAGCTAGCATGGTCAAAGATTTACGTACCCAGACCGGGGCCGGCATGATGGACTGCAAGAAGGCACTTGTTGAAGCTGAAGGCGATATCGCAAAGGCTGTCGACATTCTTCGCGAAAAGGGATTATCCCAGGCTGCTAAGAAGGCAAGCCGTGTTGCTGCTGAAGGCGCTGTTGGTTCTGCTGTTTCCGAAGACGGAAAAACAGGAACCATTCTGGAAGTCAACTGCGAAACTGACTTCGTGGGAACCAACGAAGACTTCAGAAATCTCGCTGCATCCATTGCAGACCAGATCCTGGCAGTTAACCCAGCTGATGTTGAAGCACTTCTGGATTCTGAAATCGACGGAAAGAAAGTACGCGATCTTGTTACTGAAGCAGTTGCAAAGATTGGTGAAAACATTTCCGTTCGCCGTTTCGTTCGTTATGAAAGTGCTGAAGGCAAGGTATACAGCTATATCCATGGCGGCGGCAAGATCGGCGTTCTCGTTGAGATGATCGGTGCTGATGATGAACTTGGCAAGGATATTGCAATGCAGGTAGCTGCTGCTAATCCGTCCTATCTGGACAGGACCCAGGTTTCCCAGGCTGAAATTGACCATGAAAAGGAAGTTCTTGCTGTAGAAGCTAGAAACGAAGGCAAGCCGGAAAAAATCATTGAAAAAATGGTTATCGGCAGAATTAATAAATACTACAAGGAAGTCTGCCTTGTAGATCAGGAATTCATTAAAGATGGCGATCTGACCATTTCCAAACTCCTGAAATCCAAGAATGCTTCCGTAGTACGTTTCGCTAGATACCAGCTCGGTGAAGGCATTGAAAAGAAGCAGGATGATCTGGCTGCAGAAGTAGCAAAACAGCTGAACCAGTAATAAAGTAAACGATGAGAGAACACTGAATTTTTTAGTGTTCTCTTATTTTGTAAATGAACAAAATATTATATAATAGAATAGTATGGTTAACTTGATGGTTGACTCGTTTTGCTTAGGAGGACAATAGGATTGGCTACGGAAAAAAGAAATTATAAAAGAGTAATGCTGAAATTATCTGGTGAATCTCTCGCCAATGACAAAGGTTTTGGTATTGATCCGGAAGTAGTTTATCGTTTAGCTGGTGAAATTAAAGAAGCATGCGAAACAGGAATCGAGGTTGCTGTAGTAGTCGGCGGCGGTAATATCTGGCGCGGACTGAAAGGCAGCCAGGGCGGCATGGACAGAGCATCAGCTGATTACATGGGCATGCTTGCTACCGTTATCAACTCAGTGGCTCTTCAGGATGCTCTTGAAAAGCTTGGCGTCAGCACCCGCGTACAGACCGCCATTGAAATGAGACAGATTGCTGAACCGTATATCCGCAGAAAAGCTATCCGTCATCTGGAAAAGGGAAGAGTTGTTATCTTCGGTGCAGGTACCGGCAACCCGTACTTCACAACAGATACGACAGCAGCACTCCGCAGTGCAGAAATCGAAGCAGATGTTATGCTCATGGCTAAGAAGCAGACCGACGGCGTATATGATGCAGATCCGAAATTCCATCCGGAAGCAAAGATGTTCACGCATCTCACCTATAATGATGTTTTGCAGAAACAGCTGGCTGTTATGGATAACACAGCCATCACTCTGTGCATGAACAATTCTATACCGATCGTTGTATTCAATATTGATGTACCAGGAAATATAGTCAAAGCATGCAAGGGTGAAACCTTGGGCACTTTAATTGAGGGGGAATAATTACTATGTATGAACAGGAAATGAATCAGCTTTCCGAAAAGATGGACAAGTCCATTACTGCATTGAAAAACGAATTTACAACAATCCGTACCGGCCAGGCTAATGCCAGCCTCCTCGACAGGGTTTTCGTGGAATATTATGGCAGCCGCACACCGGTTACACAGGTTGCATCTGTGACTGTTCCGGAAGCAAGACTCCTCGTAGTGCAGCCTTGGGATAAAACTTTGCTGAAAGATATTGAAAAAGCAATCCTTCAGTCCGATCTCGGGCTGGTTCCCATGAATGATGGCAATCTGATCCGCATGGCCATCCCGCAGCTGACAGAAGAACGCCGCAAAGAACTGGTCAAGATCGTTAATAAAAAATCTGAAGAAGCTAAAGTTGCAATCCGCAATATCAGACGTGACGGCAATGATTTCCTGAAGAAGGAAGAAAAGAACAGTGATGTTTCCAAGGATGTCATTAAGGGAATGGAAGAAAAAGTCCAGAAATTGACTGACAATAAGATCAAGGAACTGGAAACCGTTACAGAAAAGAAAATCAAGGAGATCATGTCTGTTTAATCAGCATTCCATTGATTAAAAACCAAATAAAACAGATTCTAAGGAAATCGTATCTTCATGGTACGATTTCTTTAACTGATATGGATTTTTAGCGGGCGCGGCAGGAAAGCTTCATTTACAAATCATGAAGCATCAGTACTGCCGCAGTGCTAAAGTCTGATTACAGCTTTATTGATAAGGAGTTATTGTATGAGTGAAAAAAAGTCATTTCCAGAACACGTTGCGATTATTTTGGATGGAAATGGACGCTGGGCCCAGAAAAGAGGACGGGAGAGAACCTATGGACATCAGATTGGCGCTGCCAATGTGAAGAGGATTGTCCGTTCTGCTGGAAATATGGGAATAAAAATACTCACTCTTTATGCTTTTTCGACAGAAAACTGGAAACGGCCTTCTATCGAGGTCCGGTTTCTCATGAAACTTTTTAAAAACTATCTGATCAGCCAGCTGCGCGAATTGATTGATGATAATGTACAGGTTCACATTGTAGGAGATACCAGCGTGCTTTCGGATTCTTTGAGAAGGGAAATTGAAGAATGCGAGAAAGATACGGCCAAAAATGATGGTTTGATACTGAATGTGGCCATCAATTATGGCGGCAGGATGGAAATTGTCCATGCTGTCAAATCAATAGCCGAAAAGGTAAGAAATGGGGAACTTCTTCCTGAACAAATTACGGAGGAAGATGTTTCCAGTGCGTTATACCCTTCTGATCAAATGGATGTCGATCTTCTCATCAGAACGGGAGGAGAGTACAGAATATCGAACTTCCTTCTTTGGCAGGCTTCCTACAGCGAGCTTTATTTCACACCTGTTTTATGGCCTGATTTCACTGAGGAAGAGCTTAAGAAAGCTGTTGACTGGTTTGAAGGTAGAGATCGCCGCTTTGGCGGGCTGACGGAGGAAACCTGATGAAAGTAAGGGTTATTACTGCAGTTATCGGGATTATTGCTGTATTATTGCTTGTTTGGCTGGGAGGAGTGTTCTTCTCAGGCGCAGTTCTGGCTGTTGCCCTTCTTGCCGTACATGAATACAATAAGATGCTGAAAAATATCAATGTTCATGTGGTGGTACCTCTGATTGCAGCCGCACAGCTGGTTCTGATCGGGGCTGCGTCTTTTGGATCACTGAAGGTCTTTCTCGGAATGATTCCGCTTTGCCTGGTTCTTTTGCTCTGTCCTATCCTGAAGCTCAACCAGGATAAAATGACATCATTGATTTATACAGTATTTGGATCATTTTATTTTGGGATAGGCTTTGGCGCGCTCATTCTGCTGCGCCGCAATGCTGATCTGATTACGCAGTCTTCTTTATGGATGGAACCGGGAATTTTTCTTGTCATGTTTGCTCTTGTTAATACATGGGCAAGCGACTCTTTTGCTTATCTCGTCGGCCGCCGCTTTGGCAGGCATAAAATGGCACCGCATATCAGCCCGAATAAAACAGTGGAAGGACTTTTGGGCGGAGTTGCCGGATGTATCATCCTGGGGACTATTGTTGCATGGGCCTTTGGGTACAATGTTTTCTACGGGTTTATCATGTCATTGATGGCTTCAGTCATGGCACCGATAGGAGATTTGTTTGAATCCTACATGAAAAGAGCTTGTGACGTTAAGGATTCGGGACAGATTCTGCCGGGGCATGGTGGTATGATGGATCGTTTCGACAGTATTCTTTTTGTAGCCCCCGTATTTGTCTCCACATTAATACTCTTTGCTCATTAAAATGAATTTCTAAATAAGGGAGACCGTATGAAGGAAATAGCAATCTTAGGAAGTACAGGTTCTATTGGAACACAGGCACTTGAAGTGATCAGACTCCATCCGGACCTTTTCCATGCACAGGTTTTGGCTGCGCATGTCAATGTTGAGCTGCTTCTAAAGCAGGCACATGAATTCAACCCTTCTGCTATCGTAATAACAGATAAGGACGCAGGAGAAAAATTCAAATCATCATATAATGGCAGCGCTGAAGTCTATATCGGCGATGGGACGCTGGAAAAAGCCGCCGTACGCGATGACGTCGACATAGTCCTTGTTTCAGTCGTCGGTATCAATGGCCTTCTTCCGACTCTGGAAGCAATCCGTGCGGGTAAAGAAATTGCCTTAGCCAATAAGGAAACTTTAGTGGCCGGAGGCGCGCTGGTCATAGAAGAAGCGAAAAAGCACCATACATTGATCAGACCTGTTGACAGTGAACATAGTGCTATATTCCAGTGCCTCCTCGGACAGGACATAAAAAAGATTCATAAGCTCATATTGACATCTTCCGGGGGTCCTTTCCTGGGAAAGACCAGAGAGGATCTGGAAAATGTATCGCTGTCTGATGCATTAAAACATCCTACCTGGCATATGGGCCAGAAGGTTACGCTTGATTCAGCCACCATGTTTAACAAAGGGCTGGAAGTGATAGAGGCTCATTGGCTTTTTGGTGTTGATTATGACGATATCGATGTTGTCATTCAACCGCAAAGCATCATTCATTCGATGGTAGAGTATATCGACGGATCGATTATCGCGCAGATGGGAAATCCGGATATGAGACTTCCTATCCAGTTCGCATTTACGTATCCGAAACGAATGGAAACACCTTCCCATGAATTCATGGATTGGAAGAAATTATCTGCCATCAAAATTTTGCAGCCTGATTATAAGGTGTTCAGATCACTTAAGCTGGCCTATCAGGCTGGCAAGGCAGGCGGTGATATGACCACTGTCTTCAATGCAGCCAATGAAGAAGCAATCAAAGCCTTTATCAGAAGTGAAATAAAATTCCTTTCTATTTTCGACGTTGTAGAAGAAGTTCTGGACAATTGGGATGTTCATGATATTCATTCCATTGAAGATGTAATAAGCGCAGACAAAAATGCACGAATCGCCTCCGCATCTGCCATCCAGAGGTTCAAATGCTGATTCACTATATTCTTGCGCCTATCTTTGCACTGACTGTCGTTATTCTTTGCCATGAATTTGGCCATTTTATCTTAGCCAAGTGGACGGGAATGCAGGTGGACGAATTTTCGGTGGGAATGGGACCGCGTATTGCTAAGATAAAATGGCATGACACGGTATATTCTCTTAGAGCGATTCCTATCGGAGGCTTCAACCGCATAGCCGGAATGAATGATGATAATCAGGGAAATCCCAGATCATTTTCGAGCAAATCAGTTTGGGCCAGGTCAGCGGTTGTTCTGGCAGGCGCTTCATTCAACGTTTTACTGGCATTTTTCATTTTTGCCGGTGTTATTTTTGTCTCCGGATATAGTACCGTATCCAGCAGTCCTGTTATTGGAAATGTGATTTCCGGCATGCCTGCTGAGCAGGCAGGACTGCAGGCAGGGGACAGAATCATATCTGTAAATGGAAATCCTGTAGAAGCGTGGACAGATGTAAGCCGTTCGACTTCGGATTTAGGAGAAGGAGAAGCGGCCCGTGTCATTGTTTCAAGAGCGGGCAAATCTGAAGAATATGATATAATGCTACAGAGAAGTGATGACGGAAGACTTCTGCTTGGAATTGCTCCGTCCATTGAAAAGCATACGGCCTCGTTGTCAGATGCAGTATCCATGGCTTCAAAGTACTGCATCAATGTCTTGAAAATGACCGGTCAGGGGATTTATGCAATGATCGGCGGCAGTACGGAAGGCATTGCAGGGCCGATTGGCATTGCAAAAATGTCCGGTGCGGCTGCCAGTGCAGGTTTCGGTGCACTTCTCCTGTTTACAGCGGTTTTAAGTTTGAATATAGGATTGCTGAATCTTCTGCCTATACCGATCCTGGATGGGGGACTGTTTGTCCAGATCCTTGCAGAATCGGTCATCGGACACAAAGTGTCACAAAAGACCGGCTACTATATCCAGACGCTGGGACTATCCATAATATTGATGATATTTATTTTCGCGTTGGTGAATGATGTTTCAAATTTTTAAACGAATCAGGTGATTAAATGACCCATGAAAATACTCGGCAGGTAAAAGTGGGAAACGTGCTTATCGGCGGCGGCGCTCCTGTTGCCATTCAGTCTATGAGCACATTCAATCCTGTAAATACTGAATATGCCGCAGCGCAGATCAATGCCCTGCATGAAGCAGGCGCTGATATTGTCCGGGTGGCAGTTCCGGATAAAAAAGCGGCTGAAGCTTTAAAAGCTCTTAGAGAGAAAGTTTCTGTACCTCTTGTTGCAGATATCCATTTTGATTACAGGCTTGCCATTACGGCAATGGAATCCGGCATTGATGCGCTGAGAATCAATCCCGGAAATATAGGAAAAATGGAAAATGTCATAAAGGTAGTCGATATGGCAAAGAAGGTCCATATTCCTATCCGTGTCGGCATCAATGCAGGGTCCCTTCCGGAAAAGATACTCGACGAATTCGGCGGGCATCCAACCGCAGAAGGCATGGTAGAAGGCGCATTGACACATGTACGTATCCTTGAGCAGGAAGGTTTCAGGGATATCGTCATTTCTGTGAAATCCAGCGATGTTCCGATGATGGTCAAAGCGAACAGGATACTGGCAGATAAGGTAGAATATCCGCTTCATTTAGGCGTCACAGAAGCAGGGACACTTTATCGCGGCACGGTCAAATCCGCAATCGGTATCGGTTCGCTTCTTCTGGACGGCATTGGAGACACCGTACGCGTATCTTTGACAGATGATCCGCTGAAAGAAGTAAGAGCTGCCAAAGAAATATTGAGCTCTGTCGGAATCCAGCAGTACGGGCCGGTTCTCATTTCCTGCCCGACTTGCGGCCGTACACAGGTCAATTTGATCGATATGGCCAAAGAAGTGGAAGAAAAGATCAAAAGATTCAAAAAACCTATTAAAGTCGCAGTCATGGGATGTGCCGTCAACGGCCCGGGAGAAGCAAGAGAAGCTGATTTCGGAATTGCAGGCGGCGTAGGAAGTGGCCTGGTATTTAGAAAAGGCAAGGTCATCAGAAGCGTACCGGAAAATGAATTGATTGATGCGCTTATGGAAGAAATTGAAAAATTTGAAACCGAAGGGGAAAATTAAATGTTAGCATCTAAACTGTACAGTCCTACATTAAGAGAATTACCATCTGACGCCGTAGTTATGAGCCATAAGTACATGCTTAAGGCAGGTATGATGAGAAAAATCGCAAACGGCACTTATGCTTATCTGCCGCTGGCATTCCGCTCAATCCAGAAGATTGAAAACATCATCCGTACCGAAATCAATAAAACCGGTGCGCAGGAAATCTTAATGCCCATTATTCAGCCGGCAGAAATCTGGCAGGCTACAGGACGCTGGAATGTTTATGGCGAAGAGATGTTCAAATTGAAAGACCGTCATGGACGCGATTACTGTCTTGCTCCGACACATGAAGAAATGGTTACCACACTGATCCAGATGGATACCAACTCTTACAAAAAGCTTCCGGTATCCGTTTACCAGATTCAGAATAAGTACAGAGATGAAAAACGTCCCCGTTTCGGTCTTATGAGAAGCCGCGAATTCATTATGAAGGACGGCTATACATTTGATGCCGATGAGGAAGGCATGAATAAGCAGTATGAGCTGATGTATGATGCTTATACCAGAATCTTCACACGCTGCGGACTGAAATTCCGTCCGGTTATTGCAGATTCCGGTGCAATCGGCGGCAATGCATCCCATGAATTTGAAGTTCTGGCAGATTCCGGCGAAGCAGATATTGTTTACTGCAAAGATTGTGATTTTGCAGCCAATATCGAAGCCGTCAAGCCTAATACATTAACATCGGACGTCAAAAATGACAAAGAAAAAGAAATCGTTCAGACTCCAGGCCAGCATACAATTGAAAAGGTATGCAATTACCTCCATCTGCCTGTGAAATCTTCCGTAAAAGCAGTTGTTTATAAACTGGATGACACAGTAGTTCTCGCTATGGTAAGAGGAGATCATGAAGTCAACGAAGTACGCCTGCAGAGCATTTATAATGCGATCAATGTAGACATGGCATCTGATGAAGACCTCAAGGCATGCGGACTGACTGCCGGATACATCAGCCCGATTGGTTTAAAAACCTCTGAGCACTTTGATATTATCTGCGATGCTTCCGTTATGGAAATGCAGGATGCATGCTGCGGCGCAAATGTTAAAGATGAACATTACATTCATGTCAATCCAGCTAGAGACTTTGGCAATGTGAAGGTGGATACGATCCGTCAGATTGATGCAGGTGATGTCTGCCCGCACTGCGGAGGAAAGATCGTACTGACCAAGGGCATTGAAGTAGGCCAGGTTTTCAAGCTTGGAACAAAGTACAGTGAAAAACTGGATGCGACATTCCTTGACAACAACGGCAAGTCCCGCCCCATGTTCATGGGATGCTATGGCATTGGCGTAACACGTACGGTTGCAGCTTCTATTGAGCAAAACCATGATGAAAATGGTATAATCTGGCCAGTAGCCATTGCTCCTTACGAAGTGGTTATCGTACCTGCCAATAACAAGTCAGAAGACGTAATGAAGGCTGCTGAAGGCCTCTATAATGCACTTGAAAGCAGTCAGGATGAAATCGTATTTGATGACAGGGCAGAAAGAGCCGGAATCAAATTCAAGGATGCGGATCTGATCGGATACCCGCTGCGCGTCACTATCGGAAAGAAGTGGCAGGAATCCGGATGCGTAGAAATCAAGCTCCGCCGTACTGGTGAAGTATTTGAAGTTCCGTATGAAAACTGCGCAGAAAAAGTAGAAGAACTGCTTAATTACCTGCGTGAAAATAATCTGTAAGCATTGAACTGCCCGAGCAGAGGAGGGGATTTTATGGATTTAAATGAGTCAGAACTTAATGATCTGAGGAATAATATTCGTGAAATTGATAAGGATCTGGTCAGCTTATTTGAAAAAAGACTTACCCTCTCAAAGGCAGTAGCAGCTTATAAGCTGAAAGCAGAGAAGCCGATTTTCGATGAAGCACGGGAAGAAAAAAATATAAGGGAAGTTTCAGAATTGCTTCAACATGTATCGGAAAAGCAGAATTTTATCAGATGGTACACGTTGTTGATGGATATCAGTAAAGATATACAGAAAAAGTTGATTCTAGGAGAGAAAGATGACTGAAGAGATTCAGGGGATTGTAAAAAAGACAATTTTTTCCAGTAAGGACGGCCGTTTTTGTGTTTTTCTGATTGAAGAAAAAGAAAGCGGCAAGACTGTTACTGTCTCTTTAAATTCTGAATTACCCTATATCGGTCAACATGTATTGCTGCGGGGGTGCTGGTTCAAGCACCCCCGTTTTGGGTTGCAGTTCAAAGCGCAGCAGATGCAGGCATTTGTCCCGGAGAAATCAGAAGAAATCAGAAAGTATCTTTCTTCAGGCGTTATAGCAGGAATTGGTCCGGCTATGGCCGATAAGATCGTTGACTTTTTTGGAGATAAAACACTTAAGATCTTTGAAAATAATATCGATGCATTGCTGGATGTGCCCGGAATCGGACCGAAAAGCTTGAAGAAAATCAAAGAAGCCTATGATGAGGTGGCAGGGCTGCAGGATATCATTCTGTTCCTGCAGTCTATCAATGTTTCAGAAAAATTCGCAGCAGATCTGCAGACTCTGTATGGAGAAGATCTGGATATCATTTTGAGAGAAGATCCATACCAGCTCCTTCACGACATACCGGATATGCATTTCCAGGACGTGGATAAGATTGCTCTGGCAATGGGCGTATCCGAACTGTCTGCTGACAGGATTTCTCATGGCATCAAAAATGCCCTGTGGTATGAATACAGCCGGGGAAATTCCTGTGCTCCCAAGGATCAGGTCTATCAGGAAGCAGCGGCCATGCTTGGACTTTCATATGATTCCGTAAGTACGATTGCTGCTGATTTTACGGGAAGAGATAAGCCTGATGAGCTGATACATGAAGGCATATCTTACTTTTACCTGCCTTTCCTTTATGAAGCAGAAACAGATTCAGCAAGGCGGATCAGAAAACTTCTGGATATGGAGCCTGAAGGCAGATCCGTTAATTTATCTTTGGAAAGGTTTGAAAAATCGAACTTTATTACTCTGGAAGATGAACAGAAGGATGCTGTAAAAAAATCGCTGGATTTCGGGCTGGTTGTCATTACCGGAGGACCCGGAACAGGAAAGACGACACTTGTGAAAGCAATTGTATATGCGGCTGAACAGTGCGGCCTCAAGGTCAAATTAATGGCGCCGACCGGACGCGCGGCAAAAAGGCTGTCCTCATCCAGCGGACGGGAAGCCGAAACCATTCATAAAGCTCTTGAAGCCGAGCTTCACGAAAACGGAGAGGCATACTTCAACAAGAACCAGTCAGATACCTTATCCGAGGATATTATTATAGTTGATGAAGCATCCATGATGGATGTCGTCTTATTCCATTCCTTGCTGAGCGCTTTGAAAGAGGGCACGCATCTGATTCTTGTGGGAGATGTGGATCAGCTCCCTCCGGTCGGGCCGGGAAATCCTCTTAAGGCAATTATTGAAAGTGAAATGGCGCCGGTCGTGAGATTGAATCATATATTCCGCCAGGAGGAAGGAAGCGGAATCATTGAGAATGCTGTCCTGATCAGAGAGGGGAAATACTGCTGCCCGGATGAAAATGGCGATTTCCAGATCTTATATACAGATTCTGAGGATGATGCTTTCCATAAAATAATGACCCTGTGCTGGCACTTCCACTATGCCGATGAAGATAATAAGCTGAAAATGCAGGTACTTTCTCCCATGTACAAGGGTGCATGCGGAGTCGATCATCTGAATGCATCCATTCAGAAAGTGGTGCAGGGCAGTGATCATCTTCCATTTCCATTTGCTGTAGGTGATAAGGTCATGCAGCGCAGAAATGATTATGAGAAAAAAGTGTACAACGGAGATGTCGGGATTGTCTGGGCGGTCAATGAAAACAAACTTTTTGTAAGATATTATGAGAAGGAAATAGAATACACCCGCGCTGAGTGGGGAGACCTCCAGCTTGCCTATGCATCGACCGTGCATAAGAGCCAGGGAAGCGAATATGATACCATCATTTTTGCATTGCTTCCGGAGCAGAGAATCATGCTTCAGCGCAATTTGCTTTATACCGGAATTACGAGGGCGAGAAAGAAAACTATTTTAGTGACGACGGAAAGCGCACTTTCCCAGGCAATCAGCTCGACACGCACGCAGCATAGATACAGCCTGCTTCTGCCCTTGATCAAAGGGATGAACCATGAATAGGTTTATAGAAATGGCAGCCGAGCTTCTGTATCCCTGGTGCTGTCCCGGCTGCGGAAAGCTTACCAGCTATAAGACAATCTGGTGCGGCAGCTGCATCAATGATACATGGAATCCCCGTCTGATCAATTCATCAGTAACGGACCATTTAGACGGCTGCTATACGCTTTGCGATTATCACAGCGGGATGAGAAAATGCATACTGCAGCTCAAGTACAACGGAAAATCAGAACTTTCAAAAGCCTTTCCGCCCCTGCTTGACAGATTTCCCTGGTGGGACCGGATGGAAGACTTTAAGATTGTCCTTCCGGTGCCTCTTGCATCAAGGAAGATGAAGGAAAGAGGATACAACCAGGTCGATAAAATGTTCCAGAAATGGATGGAAAGTGCAGGGAAAGAATATTTCCCGCAGGGGCTCGTACGTCTGCGCAGGGGTGAGACACAGTCACTCCTTACACGCGTGGAAAGGTACAAAAACATAAAAGGAGCTTTTCATATCAATAAAGGGATGGACGTGAAAGGCAGGAAGATCCTTTTAGTTGATGATGTCTATACAACCGGCGCTACTATGGAAGCGGCTGCTCACGAGCTCAAACTGGGCGGTGCAGAGAAGGTAGTCGGAATGACAATTGCCAGCGGAGCCATATAGAATCAATGCAAATAGTTTATCTAAAAGGAGTAAAGCCATATGAAGTTGGTTAAAGGACCAGAAGCTGAAAGAGTGACCGGCGGGCTGTGGAGGCAGTTTCTGATTTCTGAAATTGCAGGAGAAATCATGCTTGGCGAAGTGCAGGATCATCTGTATGTGGAAGATCTGGACTTTAAAGGCAGGTCCAAGGATAAAGTCGTAAGGGATTCGGTGGAAACCGGTTTCCTTGATTTGATCGATGATGCGACAGAACGTCTCAGCTTCTATAAAAAAGAGCTGGAACCGTATTCTGATATCACTGAACTCTTAAGCGAAAAAGAACTCAAGCGAGCGCTGTTTCATATGATATCAGGGCATACGCATTGCTTTTCCTCGTCAGTCATCACGGATAATCCCTATTACCAGTGCATCAAGATTCCTACCGTTGAAAAAGATCATATCCTTTTGACGATGAATGATTACCTGCCGGGAGAGTTTATCCAGACGTATCATGATAAACAGCATTCGGATAATGTGTTCATGCATGCTGAGGCTGGATTCTTTGACGATAAAGTCAATTTCCCGGTTCTTCTGGAAAACGGAGAAGTCTGGATGAGCCTCGTAATGAGTGAAATAGAGTCTATGGAAGAGCCTCTCCGTCTGGCGAGGGGAAAGGTAATCACATATGGATTGGGTCTTGGGTACTATGCATTCATGGCAGCGCAAAAGGAAACAGTCGATTCAGTCACCATCGTTGAAATGAATCCTTCCATCATCAAAATATTCAATGATGTTTTGCTTCCGCAATTCCCGCATAAAGAAAAAATCCACATAGTACAGGCAGATGCATTCGACTACGCAGACCATCAGGCAGACGGTGAATATGATATTGCTTTTGGCGATTTCTGGTCCGGTGTTGAAGAAGGGCTTGAATTCTATCTGAAATTCCTTAAGAAAACAGAAAGAATCAGAAAGACCAGATTTGATTATTGGATTGAGTCCTGCTTTGCGGAATATTATTTCCGGCCGGTTCTTATGCATTTCTTCATGCGTGAAATTTTTGGCAGAGATGAGGCTCTTTGGGAAAATCAGCACCGTATAAAGCAAATTCAGAAACAATTTGAAAAATTCTTATATGACAAGGAAATAGAATTAAATTCGGCAAAGCAGTTTGAAGACATTTTCAAGACGCCAAATGTGGTTCAATTAGTTCGTGAATTTGTCATGCATTATTATCGATAAAGGGGACCAAGGTGAATTTAAGTCTAAAGGTATTAGCGGCAGGCATGCTTCTTCTGATGCTGCCGGTTCATTCATGGGCTGATGACCCGAATACGAAAATAAAAGTCAGCGGAGCCAAAAATGTAACAGTACTGCTTAATGAAGGCGTATTATATGCTTCTCCGAATACGTTTGAACTAGGGAAGAAGTGGGATGTTTCAGAAGAAAAAAATAAAATATACGTCAAGCTGAAATCAGGTGCAGGCAGGCAGGAATCCGTCCAGATTCCATCCAAGATAATTTCAGGCAAACCATATGTCGATTTTGGATACTTTGCCGGGCAGTCTGGAATCACTTATAAATATGATGAAAAACACAAGAAAATCACGTTGAAAAAGGAAAGCCGTGATTCCGGGAAGAAAGAAGAAAAGAAGTCCCGGCAGGTCATCATATGGGATCCGGAACATGAATTCAGCACCAGCAGTATAAAAGACGCAGGTAAAGACAATGCAATCATAATTTCGCCGACCTGGGGATCTTATAAAGATGTTTCTCAAAATGATTTTGTTCCCGATCTGGTGTATTTGAAGGGGATAAAGGATAACGGATTTAATGTACTGCCTTTGATCCATAATGATTTTGATATTCCCGGAACATCTGCCTTTATGCATGATTCCAAAATGCAGGAAAAACTGATTTCCCGCATAGATGCGATTTCCGAGGTATATGATCTGGGCGGATATAATATTGATTTTGAAAATATGAAGCAGGAGGACAAGAACCTCTATACTGACTTTATCAAGAAGCTTTCCGGCGCTATGCATGAGCAGGGGAAAATGGTAGCAGTAGATGTTACTGTGTACAATGAATGGTCTCCTACATGGAGCTTGTGCTATGACAGAGAAAATCTTGCAAAGGCAGCAGATTATTTAGTCATTATGGGTTATGACGAGACGCCTGGGAACAGCACAGTTCCCGGATCTGTTGCATCTTATTCATGGCTTGATGACAGCATCAAGGTTTTAAAAAAGAGCGTACCGGGCGAAAAAATGATTCTGGGGCTTCCGCTTTATACAAGAGTCTGGGTTAATGAATCCGGCAGGTGGAAATCAAGGGTGCTGACCCTGAAATACACAGACCAGTTCATAAGCCGGCATAAATTAAGGCCTGTATGGAATGACGAAGAGAAGCAGTATACTTCCTCCTGGAAAGAAAAAGGAACTGCCTATAAAACATGGTTAGAAGATGCAAAATCACTCGAAGACAAAATGAGCCTGGTTGGCAAATACGGGCTTGGCGGTACAGCATTCTGGCGGTATGGCTTTGAAGCTGAAAATACATTCTCTGAGCTTCTGAATGTAAAAGAGAATCAGGAGAAAAACGGTAAAATCGATATTGATAATTTCTCCCTGCATGACTATTTGGCGGAGAAAAAACAGAAACTGCAGGAAATGCAGGAATAGTAAAAAACACCGGGCAAAACCAGCCCGGTGTTTTTTCATTGTGTTATCTCAAGCAATATATTTAAGAAGAATGTGAGAGCTCCCATTAGCGTTCAATGAATTTATAAAACATATTATTCCTTTCAATGACATAGTTCTAAAAAGGAAACCGAAGATGAATCCCTGAATATCAGATTTCAATCTTTTTGCGCTTGAGCCATGCATCCATGTAGGTGCATTCTGATTTCATTGAATAGTTGTTGCTTCTGATCCAGTCATAAAAAGCCTGAGCCAGCTGCGCAGCCAGTCCCCGGCCGGAAAGTTCATCGGGAACTATAGTATGAAGAACGGTAAACTGGTTATTTCCGTCCTCAGAGTATTCCAAATAGCATAAACCTTTTAGATCCTCTATTTTAAAACGATGTTCCTGCATATCATGAATGACTACCATATTATGAACCTCCTGTCGTTATAAACCAAAGTTTGAAATTAAAATATATCGATGGTTCTCGCTAATGAGAATTAGACTATGCTATAATTATTATACTAGATGAATACAGTAATTACATAGATTTATTGAAATTTTATAATTAATAGAAAATATTCAATTTATTTTGCCGGATGTGTAACTATGGCTGCTTTTACATCCGCGAAAGGAGATTCATATGCCCGCAGATATTTATTTTCTGAATCACAGCGGATTCATTCTGAAAATCGACGACATAGTTCTCGTTTTTGACTATTATAAGGATCCCTTGCAACATGTGGAAAAAATGATTACAGATGGCAGAAATAAAATTTACTTCTTTGTCAGTCACTTCCATGGGGATCATTTCAATCCATCCATCAGCCGGTTTGAGGAATATGCTGATGGATACATCCTGCATGGGGATTGTGATCTCTATTTGAGAGATGCAGGGAAGATGCATCTGATGGACGTGGGAGATTCTTATTCGAATGAGGATTTCACCGTTAAAATGTATGGTTCGACGGATGCCGGCGGATCGTTCCTGATCCATTGTCATGGAATCACCATCTTCCATGCAGGTGATTTAAACTGGTGGCATTGGGCAGGCGACTCTGATGCTGCCAATCTGGATGCCAGAAATAATTATTTTGCAGAATTGGAAAAACTGTCCGGGGGAAAAGTGGATATCGCCATGTTCCCGGTGGATGCTAGACTCCAGGTGGCAAGGGAGTGGGGCGTTAAAAAGTTCCTGAGCAAGGTTGAATCCGGTTTGCTCATTCCCATGCATGCTTTTGGAAATGTCTGGGCACCATCCTATGAATTCAGATGGCTCTTTCCCGATCAGAAAATATGGATACCTCAAAAGGACGGAGATATGTTCAGGGAGGAATAAATATGGCATCTACATGGATTTATGTGATGTGCATCATGCTCTTCGGGAGCTATATTCTTCAGCTTGTTCCTCTTATGTTTTATCTTTCGGTAGTTTTAATTGTAAATTGCGGAGTACTTGCAGCTTCTTACTTCCTGTTCAGAAGAGATCCCCTCCTGAATATGAGGGAGAATATGCTCTTCATGCTGGGACTGACCGTCATCAATATCCTGACAGATTTAGGCATAATGAGTTATTTTATGTCCTGGGTGGCCTTTGGTGCGCTTCTGCTCTGGTCACTTCTAGGCGGCGGAAGAGGAGACTGAGGGGAAAAGCGCTTAGGATGCCATATGTTTCAAATACGGTACGGTATTTTTTGGGGGAAGAACTGCCCGTAAAACAGCGGTGTTTACAGATGCCCGCCTTGACAATGAAAACTAAAGAATTTAGAATTAATATGTGTCAAATTGGCAAGATTATTTTAATTTGTTTGCCTTTTATCAGGATGGATCGTTTTTGTTTTATTATCAGATGATAATTTTAATATAACTATCCAGATGATCTGGTCTGGAGCTTACAATGCAAATGACGGATATGACAAGATAAAGGCAGTGTTTCGGAATGTCTAATGAAAAAATATTGGAAAGAAAGAGGTGAAGTATTTGACACTAGATGAAGTTTTACTTTATGTGATTTTGGGTTGTATTGTTGCTGCAGTTGTCGGTATCGGTGTAGGATATCTCCTGAGAAAGAGAATTGCAGAAGCGCGCATTGGATCCGCTGAAGAAAAAGCAAAACAGATTGCTGATGATGCAAAGAAAATGCTTGAATCTGCATCAAGGGAAGCAGAAACTTTAAAGAAAGAGACCCTTGTTCAGACAAAGGAAGAAATTCACAAGCTGCGTGAAGACGTTGAGCGGGAAAGCAAGCAGCGTCGTGACGAGCTTCAGAAGTACGAGCAGAGACTTGTCCAGAAGGAAAATAATCTTGACTGGAGAAGCGGGAATCTCGAACAGCGTGAAGCACAGCTGGATAAGAAAGAAGTCCAGATTAAAGCGCAGAAAGACAAGGTTGAAGCTTTATATAGCCAGCAGGAAGCGAAACTGGAAGAAATATCCCAGTTATCACGTGCACAGGCAAAGGATATGATTATTGCCCGTGTAGATGAAGAATTGACGCACGAAAAGGCAGTCAGAATCAGAGATGCGATTGAAGAAGCCCAGGCAACTGCTGATACAAAGGCCAGAGAAATCATAGCCGGTGCTATTCAGAGAAATGCAGCTGATACGGTTTCGGAGACAACCGTTTCTGTAGTGGCGCTTCCGAATGAAGAAATGAAAGGCCGTATCATAGGCCGCGAAGGAAGAAATATACGTGCAATAGAAACTCTTACCGGCGTAGATCTTATTATTGATGATACGCCTGAGGCTGTTATCCTTTCCTGCTTCGATCCAATCCGCAGGGAAATTGCCCGTCTTGCTCTTGAGAGCCTTGTAAAAGACGGACGCATCCATCCTGCAAGAATCGAAGAAGTGGTTGCAAAAACAAAGAAAGACGTTGAAAAGGAAATCCGGGAAGCAGGCGAGCAGGCAGTTATGCAGTGCGGCATCCGCGGAATGAATCCGGATCTGATTAAGATTCTTGGACGTCTGAAGTATCGTACTTCCTATGGACAGAACGTGCTGCAGCATTGTATAGATACCTCCTATTTTGCAGGTATCATGGCGGCAGATATCGGAGCAGATGTGGATCTCGCCAAGCGCGCGGGCCTGCTTCACGATATTGGTAAGGCAGTGGACAGGGAACAGGAAGGCACCCATGTTGAACTGGGTGTTGAATTGGCACAGAAGTTCCATGAACCGCCGCAGGTCATTAACGCAATAGCTTCACATCATGGAGATATGGAACCAACCTGTATTGAATCTGTTCTGGTTGCCGCAGCTGATGCAATTTCCGCTGCCCGCCCTGGAGCAAGAAGAGAAACCCTGGAAAACTATATCAAGAGACTGACAAAGCTTGAAGATATCGCAAAATCGTTCTCCGGTGTTTCCAACTGCTATGCAATCCAGGCCGGCCGTGAATTGAGAGTCATTGTAAAACCAGAAAAGGTAAGTGAAGATCAGGCTACTATTCTGGCACATGATATTTCACAGCGTATCGAAAAGGAACTGCAATATCCTGGTCAGGTCAAAGTCGTAGTGATTCGTGAAACAAGAGCTACAGACTTCGCCAAGTAATTTAAGCTATATAAGAGACAGCAGGAGCATAAACCTGCTGTCTTTTATAATTTGTTTAATTTCAGGAATAAAGATTTATATTTTTACCTAAAATTGCAAGTTCAAATTGAACACCTTTAAC
>NZ_FR896461.1:0-22589 GCF_000435155.1 Dialister sp. CAG:357
TTAAGTGTTCAACTTAATTATACAATCCGCCGAACTCTTTAGGATGCGGTCAAACCGCTCCATTCAGCACTTTTTCCCCTGCTTTGAAAATAAAAATTCCCGGCATCCTGCCATGCAGTCTGCCGGGGAATTTTATTGATCTCCCTTGCCGTACATATCCCACTGCATTTCCATAATATGGAAACGGTCTTCTGAGCTGTGTTTTTGCAGGTGAAGAATATCCTTCTGCTGTTCCTTGTTTTCTTCCAGCGCTTTTTCTGCTTCCCAGCGGATATCATTCAATTGATCATCATAGCGGGAGGCTTCTATATTCATCATCCTTGTCTGCAGATCCGTAATCAGAACCTGCTGATAAATCGTCATTCCCGTCAGGGCGATCAGTGCAAGGTATAAATACTTCTTATCCTTCCAGCCGATTTTAGCTTTCCAATTGCTCACGGATACTTTATTCCTTTATGCCTTCATCCAGTTTTGTATCTACATTCAGAAGTGTCAGATGATCCTTGGTGAATTTGATCCATAAACGGGCTGCTCTGGACAGGTAGCGGCCTTTCTTCCAGATCGCATAGAGATGATGCGTCATGCGCGGTTCTGTCATGACACGGGTGACAACCTTGCTGTTTTCGCTGTTTGCCGGGCAAAGGCGGGAAGGAAGGATGGCAACGCCAAGTCCGCTCATGACGGTCTGCAGCATCAATTCACGCTGGCTGGTTTCAAATACAACCTTCGGAGTGAATCCGATCTTCTTGCAGTTGGCAAGAATGTCGTCATGAAGATTGAAATCATCACGGTAAAGAACGAGCGGATAGTCTGCCAGAAGTTTCATCGGGACTTCCTTGTGTTCTTCCAGCGGATAGCCCTTTGGCATGACGACGCACATCTCATCTTCAGAAAGGAAGAAAGATTCAAAATCCTTATTCGGGATGGTGCAGATGATGCCTACATCAATGACGCCTTCCTGAACGGATGATTCAATGACTTTGGAACCATGTTCATACAATTTGATGGCAATCTGCGGATATGTTTTCTTGAATTCACCCAGAAGCTTTGCGAATACATGGGCATCCGTAATAGGCGGAAGTCCGATCTCAATCGTATCCTGCTTCAGATTGAATTCGTTTTCAAAGTCTGATTTCAAATGTTCAAAAACAAACAAGCAGCGCTTAGCATAGTTCAGGAAGATGGTTCCAGGAGCTGTGATTTCTACAGTCTTCGCATTTCTGATAAAGAGCGTAACCCCCAGCTCTTCTTCAAGTGATTTGATCATACGGCTGATTGCAGACTGTGAAATGTGCAAATTTCTGGCCGCCTTGCTGAAGCTCTTCTGCTCCGCCACTTCCATAAAATACTTCAGGTGACGATAGTCCATGGCATATTCCTCCTGTTTCCGTATATGCTTTTCTTTATCATAGGAAAGCAATTGAATGCATGCGCCCGGGGCCAATTCTTCTTGTGGAATAATTGAGTTTATCTTATAATAATAATGTATCTACCTCTGCTAGATGCACCCTGAAAAAGCGCAATGTTTTGCATAACTCTGGCTGAGTAAAACGCTGGATACCTATGCAAATTTATCATAAAATCATTGTACATAATTTTCAGGGTTCTTGCAAGAGAATCAGCGGCTTGAGGTTGTTTTTCAGAGTATAAAAAAGGCATGTGTTCACGAATGAGTGAAATGATCCATCACCAGGGCCTTTCAAGCTCTTTTCTGCTTCATCTGCTGCTTCCATTGTGCATATGTCCCTCTTGAGGGCATTTTAGGAAAAGTCTGAAAGCCCAGATTTTTCTGTAAAGAAAAAGGAGTGTTTATTTGTGAGAAAAGTAAAAACAATGGATGGCAATACAGCTGCTGCGTATATTTCCTACGCTTTCACAGAAGTAGCTGCTATTTATCCAATTACCCCTTCTTCTCCGATGGCTGAAGTGGTAGATGAATGGTCCGCACACGGAAAGAAAAACATTTTCGGCGACACCGTACATGTTGTTGAAATGCAGTCCGAAGGCGGCGCATCCGGCGCATTCCACGGCTCTCTGCAGAGCGGTGCGCTGACTACTACCTATACAGCATCGCAGGGCATGCTCCTCATGCTTCCAAACATGTATAAAGTAGCTGGCGAACTTCTTCCGGGCGTTTTCCATATCGCTGCCCGTGCACTGGCCAACCATGCTTTGTCCATTTTTGGCGATCATCAGGATGTCATGAGTGCAAGAGCTACCGGCTGCGCTATGCTGGCTGAAGCTAACGCACAGGAAATCATGGATCTTTCCGGCGTCGCTCATCTGGCTGCCATCAAAGGCCGCGTTCCTTTCATCAACTTCTTCGATGGTTTCCGTACAAGCCATGAAATCCAGAAGATTGAAGTCCTGGATTATGATGAACTGGCTCCTCTCATCGATCAGGAAGCACTGGCTGATTTCAGAGCAAGAGCTCTGAACCCGAATCACCCGGTCATCCGCGGCACAGCAGAAAATCCGGATGTCTACTTCCAGCACTGCGAATCCGCAAACCCCTATTACAATGCACTTCCTGACATCGTTCAGGGCTACATGGACAAGATCAGCGCTATCACCGGCAGAGAATATCACCTCTTTGACTACTATGGTGCTCCGGATGCTGACCGCATCGTCATTGCCATCGGCTCTGTCACGGATATCTGCAAAGATGTCACAGACGCCCTTAATGCACATGGCGAAAAGGTAGGCGTACTGAACGTCCACCTCTTCCGTCCGTTCTCCGTCAAGCATTTCCTGTCCCAGATTCCGGATACAGTCAAGAAGATTGCTGTCCTCGACAGGACAAGAGAACCGGGTGCCATCGGCGAACCGCTGTATCTTGACGTTGTCAGCGCCATCGCTTCTTCCGGCCGTTCCATCAAGGTATGCGGCGGACGTTACGGCCTTGGTTCCAAGGACGTTGTTCCGGAAGACATCATGGCTGTCTATGAACACCTCAAGGAAGAAACACCGCGCCACAACTTTACACTGTCCATCAACGACGATGTGACAAACCTCTCTCTGGCACCGGTTCCTGTACCGGAAATGCCAAGCAAGCTTGTATCCTGCAAATTCTGGGGCTTCGGTTCTGACGGCACCGTCGGCGCAAACAAGAGCGCCATCAAGATCATCGGCGACCACACTGACCTCTATGCACAGGGCTACTTCGCTTATGATTCCAAGAAATCCGGCGGCGTAACAATCTCCCACCTCCGTTTCGGACCGGATCCGATCAGAAGACCATACCTGATCAGCAAAGCAGACTACATTGCCTGCCACCGCCCATCCTACATTTACAAGTATGACCTTCTCCGCGGACTCAAGCCAGGCGGCATCTTCCTCCTGAACTCCACATGGAGAAAAGAAGATCTCGACAGAGTCCTCCCGGTCGGCATGAAGAGAAAACTCGCTGCTCTCCACGCAAAATTCTACATCATCGATGCATTTGAAATTGCAAAGGAAATCGGCCTTGGCGGACGCATCAACATGATCATGCAGTCTGCATTCTTCCATCTGACCCACATCATTCCTGATGAAGACAGCATCAGATACCTGAAGGAATCCAACGAACACTCCTACGGCAAGAAGGGCCAGGATGTCGTTGACATGAACAACCGCGCTGTTGATGCAGGCATGCAGGGCATTGTTGAAGTACCGGTTCCTGAAGAATGGGCTCACGCAACAACCGGAGGCTCCATTGCCAGAGTAGAACGTCCTGATTTCGTAAAGAACGTCTGCGATGTCATGAACCGTCAGGAAGGCGATGATCTCCCTGTTTCCACCTTCACCGGCATGGAAGACGGCACATTCCCGTCCGGCACTTCCAAGTATGAACGCCCGACCGCTGCTATCAACGTTCCTGAATGGATTGCTGAAAACTGCATCGAATGCAACCAGTGCGCTATCGTCTGCCCACATGCAACAATCCGTCCTGTACTCGTTACAGAAGAAGAAGCAGAAGCTGCTCCTGAAGGATTCATCGTCAAGGAATTCAGAGGACCAGTCAAAGGCCTCAAGTTCCGCATCATTATCGATCAGGAAGACTGCTATGGCTGCGGCATCTGCGCTAACGTATGCCCGGCTCCGAAGAAAGCTCTTGTCATGAAACCGCTTGATACCCAGATTTCCAAGCAGAATCTCTGGGATTATGCAATGAAGCTTCCGGAAAGAACGAACCCGATCGGAAAGACAACCGCCAGAGGCACTGCCTTTGAACCGACCTACTTCGAATTCTCCGGCGCTTGCGCAGGATGCGGCGAAACACCTTATATCAATATGGTAACCAGACTGTTCGGTGATCGCATGGTCATTGCCAATGCTACAGGCTGCTCCTCCATTTACGGTGCAAGCTCCCCGTCCATGCCATATACAAAGAACCTTCGCGGACAGGGTCCTGCATGGGCTAACTCCCTCTTCGAAGACAACGCTGAATACGGTCTTGGCATGCACCTCGGCGAACAGAAACTCCGTGACCGCCTTGTTCAGAGAATTACAGATGCTCTTCCTTCCGCAACCGGCGATGTCAAAGAAGCTATGGAAGAATGGCTTGACAAGAAGGATGTAGGCGCAGGCACACGTCTCCGCGCTGAAACACTTGAAAGCGCTCTGGAAGCAGAAGTCTCCGCTCATCCGGAATACAAGGATCTCCTTGAACTGAAAGACCACTTCATCAAGAAGAGCCAGTGGATCTTCGGCGGCGACGGCTGGGCTTATGATATCGGCTTCGGCGGCCTCGATCAGGTTCTTGCATCCGGCGAAGACGTCAATGTCCTCGTTCTCGATACCGAAGTTTACTCCAACACCGGCGGACAGTCCTCCAAGTCCACACCGGCTGCTGCCATTGCAAAATTTGCAGCTTCCGGCAAGAAGACAAAGAAGAAAGATCTCGGCATGATTGCTGTTTCCTATGGATACATCTATGTAGCTCAGATTGCTCTTGGCGCTGACATGAACCAGGCATTCAAGGCTATTGCAGAAGCAGAAGCATATCCGGGACCGTCCCTGATCATTGCATACTCTCCATGCATCAACCACGGCCTGAAAGCCGGCATGGGCATGTCCTCTGCTGAAGAGAAACGCGCTGTAGAATGCGGTTACTGGTGCAACTGGCGCTACAACCCGACTCTTCTCGAAGAAGGAAAGAACCCGTTCCATCTCGACAGCCGTGAACCGAAGGGCAACTTCAGAGAATACCTCATGGGCGAAGTCCGTTACTCCTCCCTGGCAAAACTCTTCCCTGAAGAAGCAGAAGCACTCTTCGAAAAGACCGAAAGAGATGCCCTCCAGCGCAGAGAAAACTATGTACGTATCCAGAAATCCTACGATCTGGAAATCGAAGCTAAAAAAGCTGCTGAACAGAAATAAGGATCTGAAGTCTGCTATGCAGGCACATGCTCTATAATGCTGAATAAGAAATCCTGCGGGGTACGGCCCTGCAGGATTTTTTATTGATTCCTTATCACTGCCATTCATTTGCCGCTTTTCTCCCGTTATGTTACGATGAGGGTAAGAGAATACAAGGAAGTCATCATTTCGCGATCTCTCATATTTTCCAAAGGAGGCTGTCACGATGAGTACTGATGCCGTTTCAGAAAAGAAAGGTCTGCTTCATGAATTAAAGGATGGATTTTCCATTGATTTGACAGAGGAAGAATATCTGGCAAAGGAAGCGGAAATCCGAAAAATTGCAGACAAGCTCACAATCAATATGGATGTATTGAATTTGCTGGAAAAGGATTACAAGCTGCGTCTTCTCGTCCTTTCCATTACATCCTATTTCGGATTCAGGGAAGTAACAGGAGAAGAACTTCTTGATGCAGCAAATCTTCAGCCTGCGGAAGGAATCAATCCCATGAAATTCTTCTTTATGAAGGCAGGATGGGCTCCCTACTATCTGGAATATTCCTTCAGCAAAGACTATCATGTCCCGTTCAACGAGGTCATGGACACGTTTTATGCGGATGTAGAGTTCTACATGGATATGTCTGAGCATCTGGGTACGGTAAGGATTCCAAACGCTCTGAGGATTGTTTAAATCAAAAAGAGGCTGTGACAAAATGTGCAATCATTTTGCCACAGCCTCTTTTATTTTGCCCTTCCCCAGTCATGGAGTTCCCATATGTCTGAAAAAGGAATCGTTTTGTCATTCACTACGATTTCTTTTTTTATTTCATCAACTTTTGAAGCAATTCCGCTTTCTTCCTCATAATGATCTTCTTTATAGAAGATGCAACGGATCAAATCTCCCCTGCTCATGCTTCTGATCATCAGGTCAAGAAAGGCTGCCCTTCTTTCTGATATTTCCTTCTTTGGTTCCTTTATCTTCCGTTTTTCCCTGATCATTTCATCATATCCGCGCAGTCCGTTAAAGGGAAGAAACTGCACGGCTCTTTTCTTATCACTCATGATGTCCTCCTACCAGTCCGTTTCTTGTCTGCTGCATGGCTCCCGGCGCATAATTGAAACCGCGGAGCAGCGCATTTTTCCCAAATTCTCTTTTTACCTGGATCATCACCCGTTCCAGCTCTTTGTCCCTGTCCTCCTCCTCACTGCTTCTGAATAAAGACATAATCCTTGGCACCTCTTCTGCTTTCCTGACATTTTCCAGGCATAGGCTGACTGTCCTTATCGGGATCTCTTCCCTGACTTTTTCTACATACAGCCGGTCAAATGCCGCCCATATATCCTTAGGTATATCCGTAGGTGTCTCCAGTTTCTTGCTGCCTCCGTTTCCTCTCCTTTCATTTCCTGAATATCCGACATGAAGGGATATCCCCTCCGCCACCAGATTCTTTTCTAAAAGCTGCTGGATAAGGACTTCTGCCATTTCACCTGTAAGAAGCCTTGCACTTTCATAATCATAATCCTTAAACAGTACCTGCCCGTTGGAAAGAGACCTCGCAGCCGGCGTGTAACTATGGATATCCGAAATGGTGCAGGGTTCCCTCCCATATGCATGATCGATCAGGTACTCTGCCCTCTTCCCGAACTCCTTATAGAAAAGCGATTCATTGACTTTCGTGATGCCATACAGATCAAAGATGCCGTATTTAGCCAGTCTTGTCGCCATATGTGTTCCGATTCCCCAAATATCCGTGATGGGCCTGTGATGCCAGATTTCCTCTTTAAAACTGTCTTCATCAAGGACTGCCGCACGTTCGGCATTGTGCTTTGCCAGGACATCCATTGCGACCTTTGCCAGAAACATATTGCTTCCGATCCCGGCTGAAGAACTGATGCCTGTTTTCACAAAGATGGATTTCATCAGAAAAAGCGCCATGCGTCGCCCGTTCATACGATACAGTGGCAGATAGGATGTGACGTCAATGAAGCATTCATCAATGGAATATGCATATATATCTTCCCTTCTGAAGATTTTCAGGTAATTTTCGTAGATATCAGAAGATACCTCCATATACTGTCTCATCCGGGGAAGCGCCGCGATGTACTTCATTTCCGGAGGAATTTCAAAAAGACGGCAGCGGTTTCTGACTCCTCTCGCCTTCATGGCAGGGCTTACCGCCAGGCAGAGTGCGCCATGTCCCCTTCCGGGATCTGCGACAACCAGGTTGGAAGAAAAGGGATCAAGGCCGCGGGCTACGCACTCTACAGAAGCATAAAAGCTCTTCAAATCAATGCATATGTACGTTTTTCTCATTTCCAGCGCCAAACTTATTTTCACCAAATAAATATTCTGTCTTTCTATTATAGAATATCGGTTCGGTTCTTTCAATAGTCCAGTTTTTTTGAAAATTTCCATGAAAAAAGCACCGGAGTCATCCTCCAGTGCTTCTTTCATGGATTATTTCAGAAAAGGGAGTTCCTGACCTGTTAAGCGAACGGTACCCACTTTCCGTCTTTGACCTGCAGAACGTCCAGATCCATCTTCGGATCGCGGTGTTCGTCAAACTGGAATTTGCCGGTAGCGCCTTCGAAGTCTTTGATCTTAGCCAGTGTATCACGGAATTTCTTGCGGTCTGTTGTTGTGCCGGACTGTTCAGCAGCCTGGTGCATAACGTACATAGCATCGTAAGCCTGAGCAGCGAACTGATCTGGTTCATGTCCGTACTTGGCAACATATGCCTTGCGGAATGCCTGAGCCTTGTCGCTCTTGCGTTCCGGGTTCCACGGGGTAGCTACAAGTGTGCCGTTAGCAGCATCGCCTGCCTGCTGGATATATGCAGGGCTGTTGAAGCCGTTGTTGCCGATGATCGGCTGGGTCATTCCCATTTCACGAGCTTTCTTGACGATGAGAGCGCCTTCCTGATAGAGGCCTGCAATAGCGATGACATCCGGATTAGCTGCCTGAATCTTTGTCAGCTGTGCAGAGAAGTCTGTATCTTTATCAGCGAAAGTTTCAGTATCTACGACATTGACGCCCAGCTGCTTGAATACGTCCTGATAAATCTTGTTTTCGCCGACCATCTGGTCATTGTTGTTGGAGTACATGACAGCAACGGTCTTGAAGCCAAGCTTGTCATAAGCTTTCTGTACAGTAACCGGAATTGCGAGTTTGCCTGGGATAGCATTACGGAAAATGTAGTCGCCAAGATCGGTGATGCCAGGAGCTGTGGTGCCGGTACCAAAGGCAACAACCTTGGACTGCTGGGCAACGGGACCTGCAGCAAACATTTCGCCAGATGTCATCGGACCTTCAATAGCGAGGACTTTATCCTGTTCAATGCACTTCTTGACAGCATTGATTGCTTCTGCCTTGTTCAGCTTGGTATCGTAAGTTACGAGATCGATCTTCATCTTTGTCTTCGGATCTTTGTTGATTTCTTCGACAGCGAGATCAACGCCTTCCTTCATAGCCTGGCCGTAAGCTGCGCCGGGGCCTGTATATGCAGTTACAAATCCGAATTTAACTGTCTGTCCTGCTGCGCCGCTCTGGGCAGCTTTCTTGTCTCCGCCGCATCCTGCAAATGCACCGGCCAGTGCTGCTGCTGCCATGACAGCAGCCATTCCCTTGAACCATTTCTTCTGCATAATGTCTCCCTCTTCCTCTCAAAATACTTTTTAATCCCAGCCTTCCAACCGATGAAGTAAAACAAAACCCCGCAGACATAAAAATATTGCCTGCGGGGGCGCATTGCGCGGTACCACTCCGGTTTATCACTCATGTGCTAAATACTATGGAACAGGTACAAAAAAAGCCCTATCTCCCTACGAAGATAGGGGCGACGTATCGCGGTACCACCCTACATTATACTTAGCAATCTATTCGTAACGTGAATGAACGCCGGCTCCTACTTGTTTCGGATCCAGAGCTCGCAAGGGATATTATGAATATTGCTGTCCACCGGTTTGCACCATACACCGGCTCTCTGAGGAACACTGCAACAGACCTTTTGTCTTGCTCATCGCTTGTTCTGGCTGTTTGATTGTTTGAATGTGTATATCATAATCTGATTATTTTGCCTTGTCAAGCTTTTTTATCTTAAACTTTCTTTATCATGTTAGAGTAAAACATTTATAATGTATACTATTATTCAGTTCTTATTTTTGCTATATAATCTACTATTGCAATCCAGCCTGACAATAAAGTACCTTATGAAGTTCGAGAATGATTCCCCTTTACAGCAGATGAAGCATTTCATCTTATCCTTCCCACCTGGCAGAGTTTATTTGGGAAAATTGGGGAACTGAATAAAAAACATGGAAAGATTACATGAGATGCTTTTTTAGCAGTAACCGCAGCATCAGCAAAGGAAAAATGAAATACAATGCACGTACCGCTCGTCACGGCTTATTCCCGTATAAAAGGGAATCCTTATTCTTCAGGGATGTGGATATATCCTTCTGAATAAATTGCCGCTTTACCGCCAAGAATAACCCGCTTCCCTTTCATCTGGCAGTAAAGGACACCGCTTCTCTCGGAAGCCTGCCATGCTGTCAATTTACCTTTCCCAAGCTTTTCTGCCCACAGAGGTATGACATGACAATGGCCAGAGCCACAGACTGGATCTTCATCAACTAAAAGTTTCGGCGCAAAGCTCCTGGTTACGCAGTCATAACTTTTCCCTTTAGCAGTGATATGCAGTAAGAGTCCATCCAGCTTCAGGACTGCCTCCTGATCAATTTTTGCATGGACGACATCCTCTTCATTGTCTAAAACGCATACCAGATCGCGGCCCATCCAGGCTTCTTTGGGACGGATGCCGACAGCTTTTTCCATCTCATCGGTCACCGGGATTTCTTTCAGCTCATAAGCCGGCATGTCCATTTCATAAATATCCCCATTCCTATGGATAGTCAGATTGCCGCTCATCGTATGAAATACGATATCTTCCCTATCCTTTTCTATAAAATTGAAGAGGATGTAAGCCGTTCCCAAGGTAGCATGACCGCAAAGATCTATTTCGCCGCCCGGTGTGAACCATCTAAGTTCATAATCCTGATCTTTTTTGACAGTAAATGCTGTCTCTGACAAGCGATTTTCTTTGGCGATATTTTGCATCATTTCATCAGAAATCCAATTCTGGAGCAGGCAAATGGCTGCAGGATTCCCTTTAAAAACGGTGTCAGTAAATGCATCTGCAATATACTGCCTGACAATAAGTTCTTTCATAACTAACCTCCGTGAAGATCTTTCTATATTGGGTCAAGAAATAATTTAGCTTATTTGAATTATAAGGCTATATCTTGAGTAAGACAATCCATATCTGCCCCTGCATTTTACTTCCGGGAAATGACCTTTTGTAAAATGTTTGTATCAACAATCCATGATGATTTGATATAATAAGCATAAGATCAACAAACTGCGGAATTGGGACCGCAGTCATTCGGGAGAGTAAATTTATGGAAAAATCAGGACAGTGTACTGTCATCGTCAACCCTACTTCAGGGCGTGAGCGTGCCCCCAAGTACATACCCTTGCTGCACTCCGTGCTGTCAAAACGGTTTGAGGACATTACCATAAAGCTCACGGAAAAACCGGGAGATGCCACACATTTTGCTGAAATTGCCGCTAAAAAAGGCCATGACATCATCTGCATGGGAGGCGACGGCACAATCAATGAAACCATCAACGGAATGGTTCCTGTTGGAGGGAAATCCGCCTTTGGATTCATCCCTTTCGGTACGGTAAATGATCTGGCGCGTGCCCTTCACATCCCCCGCTCGCCAAAAGGTGCTATACGGATGCTTGAAACGGCTGTAAAAACGAATATCGACGTCGGCAAGATAAATGACCGCTACTTCATCAATGTCGTTGCTGCAGGCCTCTTATCGGAAGCCGTAGGGGAAGTCACCATCAAAGAAAAGACACTCTTTGGTTCTCTTGCCTACTTCATGAAGGGAATGCAGGTCCTGAACCGCCAGAAATCGTATCACTTCAGAATTGAAGAAGACGACGGCACTGTCATTCAGGTCTCCTCTCCTTTAATTGCGGCCATGCTGACTGACTCAGCAGGGAGCTTCCGCAACCTGATCCCGCCGGAAGACAGGAACAAGGGCGTCATAAAGCTCTGCCTGTTCCATGATTTCGAATGGCTTCTTGCCATCCGCCAGGCGCCAAAGCTTCTGGCAGGCATTCAGATGGGTCCTGACTTCGTCACCGTTGTCAGCTTGAAGAAGGCTCATATTTCCATTGACGAAAATGATGTACTTTGGACAAACGTTGACGGCGACAAGGGGCCAAAATTTCCTATTGACCTTGAAATTCTTCCAGCCTGCCTTCCCGTCTTCGTACCTAAGGACGCAAGGGATGATACCGTTCATTTCCCGCACTTCTTCAACAGTGTGGCGTCTCATATCCATTTCCCCTGGAATGAAAATGAAGAGCTCCTCCAGAAGGATAAGACCACGCAGGAAAGCAGCGAGCCTTCCGAGACAGAAGAAAAATAGTTCATCATCAACAGAGCATAATAAAAAGCGTGCCGCATTGGACACGCTTTTTATTATGCTTTTATGCTTTTTCTTTTTTACTTCTGAACCACTGCATGACGCCTACGCCTACAAGAAGTGCAACGCCGATGAGATCTGTCAGGCCATGAGGATCAATCAGGCAGAGGCCGCCTGCAGCCAGAATCAAACGTTCAAATACATTTGCCCTGGTATAGAACTGGCCGATCATAGCTCCCGAAATACCAATCATGCCGATGATGGCAGTTGTCGTCGTCATGAGAACACTCGTAAAGGTGGCTCCTATGCCAAGCAGCTGCGGAGACAGAACGAATACATATGGAATGATAAACGCGGCTATGCCCAGCTTTGATGCATTCACGCCCGTTTTCAGCGGGTCACCTCCTGAAATTGCAGAGCCAGCATATGCTGCCAGAGCAACCGGCGGAGTGATATCCGCAATGATACCGAAGTAGAATACGAACATGTGCGCTGCCAGCGTAGGAACGCCAAGCTGAATCAGGGCTGGAGCAGCGATTGTGGATGTAATAACGTAGTTTGCTGTTGTCGGAACGCCCATCCCGAGGATCAGGGAAGTGAGCATGGTGCAGAACAGGAGAAGCATGAAGTTGCCTGCAGCAACAGTAACGAGTGCGGAAGCCAGTTTCAGGCCGACACCTGTCTTTGTAACAACGCCGATGATCATACCTGCAGCGGCGCACGCTACGAGTACGCCTAAAGCGCCTCTGGCACCCTTGATGAGGCCGTCTACAATGTCATAGAAGCTCATGCGGGTATTTTTTCTAAGCATAGCTGTTGCAATGGAAATGAAGATACCTGCAAGAGCTGCTTTCATTGGTGTATAGCCGGAAGCAAGAAGCCCGATGATGGCAATCAGCGGAATAGCCAGATGGCCTTCTTCTTTCATGATTTTGCCCCATGGCGGAAGTTCGCTTCTGGGCGTTCCTTCCAGATGGTGTTTCTTTGCTTCAAAATGAACGCCAAGGAAAACGCCAAGGAAGTAAAGGATAGCTGGTACGACAGCCGCTTTAACGACTTCCATGTAAGGAATACCAACGAATTCAGCCATCAGGAATGCAGCTGCGCCCATGATAGGAGGCATCAGCTGGCCGCCTGTGGAAGCGGCAGCTTCTACGGCGCCTGCAAAGTTCTTATGGTAACCCAGTTTCTTCATCATCGGAATGGTGAAGGAGCCGGAACCTACAACGTTTGCAACGGAAGATCCGGAAATGGTGCCCTGGAGAGCAGAGGAAAGTATGGCAACTTTTGCCGGACCACCGGATGCCCAGCCTGCAATGGCGTTCGCAATATCAATGAAGAATTTGCCAAGGCCTGTCTTTTCCAGGAATGCACCAAAGAGGATAAACAGGAAAATAAATGTTGAGGATACGCCCAGCGGAATACCGAATACGCCTTCCGTCGTAAAGAAGAGGTGTCCGACCATCTGCTGCAGGGAAAGTCCCCTGTGTGCCAATGGTCCGGGCATGTACGGCCCAAAAAAGCCGAATCCTAGGAAGCACAGTACGACGATGACAATCGGCAGTCCGACGATACGTCTTGCTGCTTCAATGACCATGACAATCCCCAGCGTGCCAATGACCGTATCAAGTGGCGTTACGGTGCCGGCGCGGAGGATGAGCTGCTGGTAATTGACAAGGATGTATACCGGCGGAACCATGGCCAGAATGGCAAGTCCCACATCAAGCCAGTGGAATTTCCCGTCTTTGATCCATTCCTTCTTTGTCGGGCAGAGCAGGTACACCAGGCAGAGACCGAACGACAAGTGGATACATCTCTGGATCATGGCATCTAATGTACCAAAAATCCCTGTGTAGATCTGGAAGAGGGAGAAGCAAATGCAGATTGCTGCAATGATTTTCCCGAAGATGCCAGAGTACTCTACGGTATTGGATTCCTTATCCAATTCCTTGAGCTTCTTTTGGAGTTCATCTGTGAGCTCCCCGTTTATGGGTTCTGTATCATTCGGCGGATTCGTCCCATTTTTCTTTAATTCATCCAAGAGTATCAGCTCCTAATTTCTTTTTTCATATACCAACCTTTGTAAAGAGGCGCTACGTAGAGATGAAGTTCTTTTCCCAGAGGCATCAGCTTTGACAGCTCATATTCCTTATCTCCCACATAGACCTTCTCTTCATTGGTTACACCATTTCTAATCGATAATTCCGGGAAATTGCGGCTCATGTTATCCATGATGAACCAGCCGTCTTCTTCCTTGAAATCACCATCTCCCTGTGAGAATGGCAGGCCAACTCCCAGCGATTGGTACTTGGTGGACTTCAGGACGAATCCTTCCGTTGCTTTATTGACTTCCAGATATTCATAAATCATCGTCTTCTGTACGGAATGTCTATAAACCAGCGTTACGGGTGTTCCTGCTTCCACTCTCTGCCTGATGATAAATCCGTCCGAGGTTTGTCCGAACAGGTATGGCTGCCGGATAATCCATCCTCCGACAGCAATAACCAGACAGATAATCAGCCCGAAAACAATCAGGACTGTTTCTAATTTCCCATTTTTCTGCTTTCTCATTAAAGTGAGAACGGACCCTGCCCCGCAGAGTCCGTTCCCCCTCCTTCCTTTTTAAAGAATCGGCGTAATGAGATGAACCCTTTAGTTAGACTTCAGATACTTTTCAGCACCGGCGTTCATCTGAATGGACATACCTTCCAGAGCGGTGTCCTTCGTAATGTACTTGCCTACGGCGTGAGCTGCTTTCATGCGGTCGAGATGCGTGTAGAGAGCTTTGACGATTTCTCCGCCCATTTCATCGCTGAGTTTTGTTGTTCCGACGATGACGCACTTAACAGCTACAGTATTGACGTCTTCTGTCTGTCCAGGATAAGTGCCCTTCGGAATGACCATCTTGGTGTAGTATGGATATTTCTGCATCAGCTGATCAGAAATCTTCGGATCGATATCAACGATAGCAGCAGATTTGTTAGCAGCAAGGTCCTGTACAGCTGCTGTCGGGAAGCCTGCTACAACGACGCCTGCATCAACGTTGCCATCCTTCAGAGCATCGACTGCTTCGCCGAAGGAGAGGTACTGTACATCAATATCATTGTATGTGATTCCATAAGCTTCCAGAATCTGGCGTGCATTGGCTTCAGCACCGGAGCCGGATGCGCCGACTGCTACTTTCTTGCCTTTCAGGTCGGCAATTGTCTTAATTCCCTTGTCCTGGGTTGTAACGAACTGAACTGTTTCCGGATAGAGAGCTGCAAGACCGCGGAGGGAATCCACTTTATTGTCTTTGAACATTTCCTTGCCATTTGCTGCGTAGTAAGCAATATCGTTCTGGATGAAAGCGATATCAACGGATCCGTCTTTCAGCATATTGACGTTAGCTACGGATGCGCCGGTGGACTGTGCGGAAGCGTTCATCCCTTTGATGTTCTGGTTCAGGATTTCAGCTAATGCGCCGCCCAGAGGATAATAGGTGCCTGCTGTACCGCCGGTTGCGATGTTCAGGAACTGTTTGCCGCCAGAAGAACTATCGCTTCCGCAGCCTGCCAGGAATGCAGCACCTGCCATGCAAAGGACACCTGCTACCATCAATTTCTTCATTGCCTTTTTCATAACTGTCGACCTCCTTGGTTCTCTTAGAAAGCACTGGTGCTGTAGTTTGCTCTTGTGCCTCCGGAAACATTTGTGCACTGCAGAGAAATAAAAAAGCAGCGAGACATACGGGAACCGTACATCTGCTGCAAGCTTCTTTGCTTTATGTGCTATAAAGTTATTCTGATAATACTACTTTTCGAAATCTTTGTAAAGGAGGCTGGGCTGAATTCCTGTATTATTTTGATATTTTCCCTGATCATACGTATCAGCTTCGCCAAGAACCGTATGGAAATAGATCTGGCAGATCTCTACTCCTGCATAGATGCGGATCGGCTGCACGCAGAACATTTCAAGTGTCCAGTAGCCTGAGAATCCTACATCGCCGAACCCTGCCGTAACGTGGATGAAGAGACCAAGCCGTCCGATAGAAGATCTTCCTTCCAGCATCGGCACAAAGCACTTCGTCTTTGTATATTCTCTTGTTCTTCCCAGGTAGAGCTTGTTTGGTTCAAGAAAAATTCCTTCTTCCGGTATATGGAGGAGGTGTCCGGTATTCTTCTTTTTCATATCCAGCTCATGATTGTCATAAACCATAAGCTCATCGGACAGTGTCAGATTGTAACTGTTGGGATTTACCTTTTTGGGATCAAACGGATCAATGATTATTTCCTCACCCATATGCCGAACGATTTCTCTTCCGGATAAAATCATTTGTGCTTCCTGCCTTCCTGATTAAAAATTCTTCTATGTACAGCCATCCTGCGGCGGCTGAACGGGTTTACTGCCTGCATGCCTTCTGTCAGATTGAAAAGAGATTTCTCCTTATCTGTCAGGCGGTCGGATATCAGGAGTTCTCCCCTGTCATTAAATGTAATCAAATGCGCTGCAAACAGTGACCCATGCGTCGGGCAGAAGACGAGACCCTTATGGTTGAAGTCATCATCTCCGTAGGGAACGGCTCTCAATAAAGAAAGTCTTTCTGCTCCGCAAACGGTGCACCTCGGATGTTCACCAAAGGATTTGCGGTGAAAGGTATGCTCTTCATCAAGATAGCGGCGGATTCTTCCTACTGTTGTTTCAGATGGCTTTGAAAAAAGATTTCCTTCCACTCCGGCCGCTGATACGTCCTCATCGAGGAATCTTCGGATAGCTTCTCCGCCCCAGATATCGGCTTCAACAAGTTCGCGGTAAGCACGGACGGCTTCCGGTTTCAAAATCCAGAAATAAGTGCCGTCTTCACTTTCAGAACCATCAAAGACATACTCCCAGGGGGCTCTTTTCTTAGGTGCGGCATCTGCTTTTAGAGCCCCTTCGCCGGCAGCGTCTTCGCTGCCTGTTTCTTCCGCTCCATCAGCCTCGCTGTTCTTAGCCAGCTTTCCTTCTTCATACAGGCTCTTGATCTTGTTTCCTGCCCAGCCGACGCCTGCATTCAGGGCACGGTATTCCATATAAAGAGCTTCTGCAATATTCTTCGCATTGTCTGTATAATCCGGGGTATAGTAGAGCTTGGAGAATATTCTCATCATCAGCTGGCTCATGACAGCATTATCGCCTAAAAGCGTCATCCAGCCTTCTGTTGATATTTTGTCCCACTGTTTCAAACCTTTTCTTCTTGCCATACTCACCGCCCCGTTTAGTTCATATCTATCATTCTCTGTTTCAGCGTTTTGGTATATTATATATAATTTTAATGAGCCTGTATATATTTTTATTTCAGATATAGGCGCTAAAGCGTGAATTCTCTCAATTTCAATAAAAAAAGGAGCCGTGGATCATGCATTGCTGCATTCCACTGCTCCTTTTTTTATTCGATCCGCCTTGATCAGTTTCCTTCCAGTTCTGCCACTCCTACAGGCGGGCTTTCAAGGAATTTGACCTTCGGATTTCTCTGTTCGAGCCATCCTGCCTGCCATGCATTTGGAAGCAGGTATACCGGACGTTCCCTTCTGTCGTATACGACAAGTGCATTGTCGATGCCAATCAGTTCTTCCGGCGGAACATCGCCTTCCGTCCAGCGGGCTGTCGTATATTCCATAAGATCCAGATTTACAGTTACATTGTATTCATTTTCAAGACGGTACTTCATGACTTCAAACTGGAGCTGGCCGACAGCACCGATAATGAAGGATTCCATGATATACGGCTGCTTGTAAACCTGAATGGCGCCTTCCTGGGCAAGCTGTCCTACGCCGTTCAGGAACTGCTTTCTCTTCATGCTGCTTTCCGGGGAAATCCGGGCAAAGAGTTCCGGCGGGAATACAGGGAAATCAATGAATGTGACAGGATGCTTCTTCTCACAGACTGTATCTCCCACACCAAGTTCGCCTGTATCAAAAATACCGATGATATCACCCGGGTATGCTTTTTCGACGGTCTGTCTTTCCGTGGCAAGGAACTGCTGCGGCTGGGACAGGCGGAGCATCTTGCCGCTCTGGCGGTGAAGGACGCTTGCGCCCTTTTCGAAAATGCCGGAGCAGATGCGCATGAATGCGACTCTGTCGTGATGCTTGGGATCCATATTCGCCTGGATTTTGAAAACGAAAGCGGAGAAGGATGGATCTTCCGGGGAAATCGAACCTTCCAGCGTTTTTCTAGGTTCCGGAGGCGGAGCAAGCTGCAGGTATTTTTCAAGGAACGGCTGCACGCCGAAGTTCGTCATGGCCGAGCCAAAGAACATCGGTGTCAGTTCCCCTTTCTTTACTTTTTCTTCATCAAAAGGATCGCCGGCTTCATCAAGAAGTTCCAGATCACTTTCGAGAGATTCAATGATTTCCGGAGTCAGATTCGATTTGATTGCTTCGTCATCAATCTTGCCGGAGATAACTTCGAGCTTCTTGACGCCGTGGGCATTGTCCTTCAGGAACAGGTGGCACATTTCTGTCTCCCTGTCATAAATCCCTGTGTAATTGCCGTTTACGCCAATCGGCCAGTTCATCGGGCAGGAACGGATGCCAAGGACGTCCTCGATTTCAGCCATCAGATCAAATGGATTCTTGCCAAAGTGGTCGATTTTATTGACGAATGTAAAAATCGGGATGCCTCTGTCAGAGCAAACTTTGAAAAGTTTCTTTGTCTGCGCTTCGACACCTTTTGCAACGTCGATGACCATGACAGCCGAGTCGACGGCCATCAGTGTACGATATGTATCTTCAGAGAAATCCGCATGCCCTGGCGTATCCAGAATATTGATTCTGCATCCTGCATAGTCAAACTGCAGTACGGAACTCGTTACAGAAATACCGCGCTGCTTTTCAATTTCCATCCAGTCAGACACTGCATATCTGGCTGTTTTCCTTGCTTTTACGGAGCCTGCCAGGTGAATAGCACCCCCGTAAAGCAGAAGTTTTTCCGTCAATGTCGTTTTACCGGCATCCGGATGTGAAATAATGGCAAATGTACGGCGTCTCTGTATTTCTTCTAAATCAGTCATTTTGCACCTCAATAATAAAAAACATATACATTTATATTATACATCAAGGAGGCATCAGTTTCCTACAGCTTCTTGGAAATTCAGAAATTTCGTTTCACTGCCTTTATTTCAGGAATATACATCGCAAATTTCTTGTAGTATAATAACTGTAATTATCTATTAAACAGATAATTGTATTCTATGTATTGATAACGATTCGTACAGGAGAATGGTATGTACCCTGAATCAGCCCATCTGGTTCGTTTGGAGTAAAGGAGAAGAGAATCTTATGTCAATCAAAACCAGAAAAATCGGAATCATCGGAGCCGGCAACGTAGGCTCCCACTTAGCCCTTCAGTTTGCAGTCCAGGGACTTGCAGACGAAGTCGTTTTCTATGATATCAATCATGACAAGGCAACAGGCGAATCTTTGGATCTGCTTGATGCCGTAAGTTACCAGCCGCATCATTTCGAAGCCTATGCAGGCACAGTCGATGATATGAAAGATGCGGATATCCTCATCAATGCATCCGGCAGGCCGCGCCTTCAGGGACAGAACCGCCTCGACATGATGAACAGCGCCGTCGATACGAGCAAGGAATTCCTCCCGATCATTGAAAAATCCGGATTTGACGGCATCATTATTTCCATTTCCAACCCATGCGATATTATTGCCGAATACCTGCAGTACAAGCTTGACTGGCCAAAGCAGAAAATCATAGGCTCGGGCACAGCTTTGGACTCCGCCCGCCTGCAGATGCAGCTCTCCACGCAGCTTAAAATCAACCGCCGTTCCCTCACAGCTTACCTCTTAGGCGAACACGGGGATTCGAGCATGATTCCGTGGAGCCACGTCACGGTAGCAGGCAAGCCGATTGATGAACTTCTTGCTGAAAAGCCGGACGTTTACCACATGGATTCCAAGGATGAAATTCTCCGCAAGGTTCATGAAGAAGGCACCTGGGAAAATTCCATGAAAGGCTGCACTGAATTCGGTGTTTCTTCTGCAACAGCTGAGCTTGTCCGTGCCATTTACCATGATGAGCACAAGATTCTCCCCTGCTCCGTCTACCTCGACGGCCCGTATGGAATCAAGGACAGCTTTGCTTCCGTTCCGGTCAAGATCGGTAAGGACGGTGTAGAGGACATCATTGAACTCCACCTGACAGATGAAGAAAATGAAGAATTCCAGAAGTCCATTAAGGTCCTGAAAGAACACTTTGCAAGAGCACTGAAACTCTAATCTGAAAACTAAAAAGAGGCTGTGAAAAGCGGGAAATCGTTTTTTACAGCCTTTTTTATTGTATTATACCTGATCCGCCAGATTCAAGATCAGTTCATAGCTCTTTGCCCATCCAAGGCATGGATCGGTAATGGACTTGCCATAAATCCCTTCTCCGATTTTCTGGCTTCCGTCTTCGATGTAGCTCTCGATCATAAGCCCTTTGACCAGATGATGAATATCCGGAGAATAAGCTCTGCTTGCCATGACATCTCTGGCAATACGGATCTGCTCCATGTACTTCTTGCCGGAATTGGAATGGTTGCAGTCCACAACGATGGCAGGATTTTCCAGTGATCTTTCATTGTACATTTCCATCACATGCTGCAAGTTTTCATAATGATAGTTGGGCATGCTTGTCCCGAAGTGATTGACATATCCGCGGAGGATAGCATGCGCCAGGGGATTTCCCGTCGTATGCACTTCCCACCCATGGAAAAGGAAATCCTGCTCATTCTGAGCAGCTTCAATGGAATTCATCATGACAGAAAGATCGCCAGATGTCGGATTCTTCATGCCGACCGGAATCCCCACGCCGCTTGCAATCATCCTGTGAAGCTGATCCTCGACAGAGCGCGCCCCGATGGCTCCATATGCCAGTAGATCGGAGAGATATCTGTGATTTTCCGGATAGAGGATTTCCTCAGCACAGGTAAATCCTGTATTTTCAATGACACGGACATGCATGCGGCGGATAGCTTTGATTCCTTCCATCATGTTTTCCTTTCCTTCCGGATCGGGCTGATGAAGCATGCCTTTGTAACCCTTGCCTATCGTGCGCGGCTTATTCGTGTATACTCTTGGAACAATGAATAATTTGTCCTTGACTTCATCTGCCGCTTTGGCAAGACGCTCACAGTAATCGAGCACGGCAGTTTCATTATCTGCTGAGCAGGGGCCGATGATCAGTAAGAATCTGTCATCCTTCCCTGTCATGATGTCTGCAAGCTCTTTATCTCTTCTCTCCTTCAATTCTGCATATTCCGGCTTCAATGGAATTTCCTGCTTCATTTCCATTGGTTCAGGAAGCCTGCGGATGAATTTCATCTGTTCCATGATGTCCACACCCATTCTCACTTATACAACTTTCAGAAAAGACTGATTAGTCCTCTTTCTCTTCATCGATTCGTTCGATTTTGAATACATTGATGGTTTCTACATCAGGGCAGCAGAAAATGGCTGTCCCTTTTTTCTGTCCCGGCTGGGGAATCTCTCCGCCGTACCTCAGGATATCTATGTATGGAAATGCCACATGCATGACCATGGGGCAGATTTCTCCTCTGTCCTTATCAAAATCCCAGGAATCTCCCGGACGGTGTCCCCTGTGGCAGGGGCATTTTCCCAATCTGTCAATACAGGTAATCTTGATTTTCGGTCTTCTAGCCATTAGTCCAAAACCTCCAGACATGTTTCAATCGGAATTCCTTTAAAAGGTTCCCTGCTTCCTAAATTCTTTTCTATCATTCTGCGTACGGTATCCATGGCATGCGACGCAGCATCCTTCATCGTTTTTCCATGAAGCACTCCGCCCATGAACACGGCAGAAAAAATATCGCCGGTCCCTGGGAAGCGCATGGGAATCAGTGAAAAATGGATGAGGAAAAACTTATCAAGCTTTGCATCATAGCCTGCTACTGCATTCTTTCCATCTACTTTTGCGCTTGTTATAATAACGGATCCCCTGCTGATCTCATGAAGACGAAGCAGAAGGTCTTTGATTTCAGGCTCTGTCGTCCCCTCTTCCTTGTAAGGCACTCCTGCCAGGAAAGATGCCTCCGTATAATTGGGGACCATGAAGTCTGCTGCGGAAATCAAATTTCTGAGCCCTGCAACTGTCTGATCCGTAAGCCCGTTATACAGATGCCCTTCATCTCCCATAATCGGATCTACAAATATCAGTGTTCCTTTTTTGCGTTCTTCCACGCAGTACTCCCGGATCATCTCCGCCTGCTTCTCCGTTACGATAAAGCCGGTAGAAACGGCATCGAAGGAGAAATTAAGCGCTCTCCAGACATCAAGCGTATGGATCATATAATCCGTCGTGTCCAGAATTTCAAACTTCCCATAATCCAGGGTATTTGAGACCAGAGCTGTCGGCAGATTATAAATATGATGCCCCATATGGGTAAGAATAGGCATCATGGCAGCCAGCGCTACTTCGCCGTATCCGGGAAGATCATTAATCAATAGTACTTGTTTTCCCAAAACAGCCCCTCCCTTCAGTAATACTTCAATATATTTTTTATTGTACCATATTGCCAAAAGGGAAAATCATCTATTATTGCATCTTTATTGATTTCAATCAAAAAAGCCGCCATCCTCATATGGACAACGGCTTTTGCTTAATTAATTACATAAGACCTGCTTTTGTGAGCCACGGGTCAATGACATTGTCCGAAGTATTTGCATCAAGTGTCAGCCCCTGGAAAATCTTAGCGCCAGGCGCTGCGGCTG
>NZ_FR896461.1:22611-31840 GCF_000435155.1 Dialister sp. CAG:357
GCTGCGGCTGCTTCCTTCAGGACAGCATTATATTCCTTGGAATAGTCCGGATCTCTCTTGATTTCATAAATATCGCCGCCAATTTTCTGCTGGATGGAATGAGCGACTTCGCCCGTTATGCCGCCCCACGTAAAGTAAGCGATCATGATTTTCTTTCCCTTATTGGATCCGGCAGGCAGCTCTTTGATCGTATCAATAGATTTTGCTTCCTTTTCATGAAGGCTTTCTAGCTGGTCCTTCAGGTCTTCGGACATAGGCTTCCCTGTCGGGTTTGGCACATACTTCCCGTTCTGCGAAGTTGGCTGCACGGCAGAGGCCGCTTTGCTTGAAGAACTTCCCGAGTTTCCGCAGGCGGTCAACGCCAGGACAAGCCCGCCCAATGCAAGAGCCGCGCAGATTTTCTTGATTTTCATAAAATCCCTCCCATAATCACAATCCTTGTACCTCATTTTCCTCTATTTTATCACCTGAAGCAGAAATATAAACAAAATAAACAAACAGAATTTTTATTATTCTTTTTTTCTTTTAGAGGACCCTTTCCCTTTGATTCCTGTATAATAAGGAAAACAGTTTCATCAGGAGGATATATGATCGTTACTATCAAAGACGATTTCGATGCTGATAAGATCATGAGAAGCGGACAGTGCTTCCGTGTCGTTCAAACTGAATATGGTTACCGCTTTATCACAGGCTCCCATGTGCTTTACATGAAGCCGCTTACAGAGACAAAGTATGACATTTCCTGCAGCCGGTATCAGTGGAATCATACATGGAAGCCTTACTTTGACTGGAACAGGAATTACAAATCCATAAGGGAGGCTCTTCCGGAATCAGATCCATGCCTGTACAAGGCAGCTTCCTACAGCAGTGGCATCCGGATTCTCCGTCAGGATCCATGGGAAACGCTCATTACTTTCATCATCTCGCAAAGAAAATCCATTCCTGCTATCCGTTCGGCTGTCGAAGCGCTTGCAAAGGCCGCAGGAAAACCTGTAAAGACGCCCTATGAAATCATTTATACATTCCCAATGCCAAAGGAATTATCAAAGCTTTCGTTAGAAGAGCTCAAATCCTGCTCCTTAGGATACAGAGCTCCTTATATATACGATACTGTGAAAGCGGCTGTTAAAACTCCCGGTATAATGAAAAAGATAGGTACACTCGATGACGAAGATCTTTTGAAGGCGCTGATGGATTTCCCGGGTGTCGGCATTAAAGTAGCAGGATGCACAGCACTCTTCGGATACGGACGGACATCTTTTGCCCCCGTTGATGTATGGATTTCCCGGGTCATCGATACATTCTACCAGGGAGAAAACCCATTCCCTTCTTTTGGTGAAAATGCTGGAATCCTCCAGCAATACCTTTTCTTCTACGCCCAGACAACAAAATTGAAATAAAAAAGCAGTGAAATTGTGATGATGCAATTTCACTGCTTTTATTTTAGAATTTCAGCCCTGCTTTCCGGAGCGCTTTGAATGTGTAATCAAGAATATTGTACAATGTTTCGCTGTCTTCAGCAGTCAGATTCTTTCCGTCGACTGCTTTAAGATCCTTGTAATAAAATCCTAGTTTCTTTTCAAGATTCTTTGCAATATCAATACCTTCTGCAGGTGTCTCAACCTTAGGCTGATTCATTTCAGCTTCCAGCTGGAATACGCGTTCCTGCAGTTTTTCATTTTCTTTTTCCAGTGAATCGATGGTCAAATGAAGTCCATCGATGGCATCTCTTTCCTGATCCAGATTCATCTGGAGGCTCTCTACCGTTCCCTTCAATACCTGAATCGTTTCAGCAGCCGCTTCCATTGCACTCTTTGAAATTTCCTGATTATCCATTATCCATCACCTCGCGGAAACTACGATACTTTTCTTTATTTTATCACAGCTTTTGACAGTCTATCAGGTATTTTTAATGAAATCTGTGACATATTCGCGATAAGCCGGCCCATTTGCAGACATTTCCATCGTATGTGACGCTCCCTGGAATATATAAAGTTTTTTGTTCGTGCTGGACGAATCTGCTAAAAGAAGTTCTGCTACTTCAGGCGGTACGAGCTGGTCTTTCGCGCCATGAAGGAAAAGCACAGGAGATGTCATGTGCTGGACTCTGTTTACCGGATCGATATCAGATAAAAGCTTGCCCGTGTGCATGTATAAGGCTGCCTGGAAGAATGGATTCAATACGTCCATGCCGAGGACCAGTCTGTCATCCCCCGTATACTTCATAAGCTTGTCTCTTCCAAGATCTAAAAGATCCCCGTAAGAGCTGTCGGCCACATAGAATTTCATTTGCTTTCCTTCATCGCTTGCACTGTAGATGAGCGCCATGGCAGCGCCTAAGGAAACACCATGGAACCCGATCTGCATCTGCGGATTTTTGCTTCTAAGAAGCGAAACCCATGCATTCATATCCTCTACATCATGGATGCCCCAGTCTGTATGGCCGCCTTCACTTTCTCCATGCCCGCGAAGATCGGCCAGCAGGACATTGTATCCCATCCTGCGGTAAATATTGGCATAAGGAATGCACATCGTGCGGTTCTGATACAAACCATGGAGAAGTATCACCGTATTCCGGGTTCCTGATTCTCCCGGAATATACGTCCCGACAAGTTTCGTCCCATCCTTTGAATGGACTTCGACCCTCTGCCAGCCATTTCTCGCCTCCAGTGAATGGATCCGGTCAAGTTCTCCTTTACGATTCTCTATTCCAAGAATCTGATCCCAGGGCGCGGAGAAAAGCTCTTCATACGCTACATTTCCCGCATAAAGCCCCGCCGCCAGAAAAAGGATAAGTGCAAGACCGACGAGCCACTTGATTAATTTCCACAAAAAACGCATTCTAATGTCCCCTATAAGCAAATTTTTGCTTCCTGTCCCGTTTCTTCTGGAATAACAAATGACCGCAGAATATCTGCGGTCACTATTATTTCTGTCATCATCTGATGTCTGCGCGCTCAATCTTCCCGACAAGAGGCACATCAGCATCAATCATAATCCGATCTCTCCCTGCCTGCTTTGCCTTGAACAACAAACGGTCTGCCCTGTCGACAATGGATTTTAAGGTATCTTCTTCTCTGACAAAGGTCACGCCAATAGAAACTGTAACAGAAAGCTTATTTCCGTCTTTAATAATATACGCCTGATTGACTACATCCCGCAAGCGGTTTGCAATCGGAACGGCATCCTTTTCATAAGGAACAGGGCATACACCGACAAACTCCTCGCCGCCCCAGCGTCCGATCACATCTTCGTGCCGGACATTCTCTTTAATGCTGTCAGTAAATGATTTCAGCATCATATCTCCGGCAACATGGCCATATTTTATATTAAAGTCATGGAAATGGTCAATATCCATAAACATCACGGCAAACGGGCGGAATAATTTGTGGTACTCATAGAACCTGACCTTCAGTATGGATTCCATGTACAAGCGGTTCGGAAGCTCTGTCAGGGAGTCATGGAATGCGATCTCATGCAGATTTTCAACGAGACGGGAATCTGCTTCCACCGGGCCCACTACCTCAAAAATTTCTGCTACATGCTTCGTTTCCCCATTTTCATCCTTAAGCGGCACAAAATATGTATCAATCAAGATGCGGTATCCGTTCTTATGAAGAAAAGTAACTCTTGCTTTTGATTTTTCTCCCGATTCGACAGTAGCAAGGAGCGGGCAGAAGAATTGGCAAAGGCTTCGTCCCTCTTCATCCATATGGAACAATCCTGACTGCGGACAGTGCTTGCCCACCATTTCCTCTCTTTTATATCCTGTAATCTGTTCCGCTTCCTTATTCCAGTAAACGATCGTACGGTCCGGCTCTACAATGTAAAGTCCAAAAGGAAGATCATCCGCTATCTTTCTAAAATTTTCTTCTTTCAGCTCCATCAGTAACTCCCCTTTCTATAATCCGAGTTCCGTACAGGAATTACATGGTACATAACAAATCATGAAATCATGGCCGGCACAAATCATCATTTAGAGAACCTGCCGTTTGCATGCATCAGCTGTTCCCGCTGCGGAATTACCTTGCAGCAGCTCTTTCATCTCCCCGTTCTGTCAGTTTGTGTGTTTTGTAATATTTCTTCTTGTTGCGATACATCTTTTTATCGGCAGATTTCATGCCAAAATCAAACTCAGATGCATTCTCCACCCATTCAAAACCAATGGCAACATCCACGGAACGATTCCGGATGACCTTTTTGAATTTCCTAAGTTTATCCATCTTGTCCAGTTTCTTCACATTATCCATGATGATAATGAATTCATCGCCGCCAAGGCGGTATATATCGTCAAGATCGAAGATTTCCTTCATGATGTCAGCGATTTCCTTCAGCCGGAGATCCCCTGCATCATGCCCGTATGTATCATTTGTTGCTTTAAGATTATTCAGATCGGCATATATAATTCCAACCGGCGTCCGATGGAGCTTGAGCTCCTCTACCTTCTTGCTCATTGCGTTCCTGTTATGGAGTCCGGTCAGCAGATTATTGCCCGACATATATTTCAGTGTATCCATCAGTTCCTGGTTTCTTGCCTTGAGGTCCAGGTAACCAGCCACTTTTTCCAGCATGTACCTGACATCGACTCCATTTTCCCTGTCGTAATTGATTACGCCAAGGAAGCCATATAAATGATTATCACGGAAAATAGGAACTTCAGCAATAGAATGCACATCGTGCGCTTTCAGGAACTGATACGTTACCCGGTCAGTCTCCTTGATATCATCAATATCGGAAATCGCAATGCTGTCATTCTTCTCAAGGAGATGCTTCCTCATCTCGACATATTCATCAAAATCAGCACCTGTAAATCCCAGATTCTTAATCGATGCAAGACCTTCTCTGCACCAGCTGAAAGGATAGGAAACTGACTGATTCTGTATGTTTCCGATGAAAACGCGGTCTGCGGAAATGATAATTCCTATTTCCTTGAGAACACTTCCAATCGCTGTGCCATAATTCTCGCCTTTGATGAGGATATCCATCAGGTAATTGACCAGATGATCCGTTGAATAATTGAGTACTCTGGGTGCTGCCTGCACGGTACTCTTGTCCCGGTGAAGAATCATTGCTGAACAGGTGCCTCTTCTAGGCCCCCTGAAAAACAGATAGTCCAGCCATTCTCCTTCTTCAGGGAAGTACTTCTGATTGAAAACGGTCCTTCCTTCGTAAGCGGCTTCATACAAACGCTGCCGCCAGGTATAATCCGGCGTATCCAGAAGATCAGAAAAGCGTTTTTCCAATTCAGTCTTATTATGGATTCCCATCATCTTCTCATATGCCGTATTCTTGTAACGGCAGATGATGCCTGAAATCATTCCATCATTTCCAATCGGAACATCAAGCAGGACGTAAGGAATGGGAATACGATCGAACAGTTCGCCTTTATTGACCCAGTCATCGACGGAAATTTCAGCACCGCCGCTCCTGATAATGCCAATAGCCTGTTCCATCAATTTACCGGCTGCAATCTTATCTGATCCATATGTAATCAGTGTATTTGCATCCACTTTGCACGGAATATTTTTCACATGATCAATATGGGAAATTTCTTCTTTCAGTTTCCGGCTCATATCCGAAACAGCCCCCTGGTCCTCATAATGGAAGAGAAGGATAAACTCTCCTCCATTGATTCTTCCGACCGGCCCGCTCCTGCCGAAAACTGAATTGATTCTTGAAGTGACTTCTCTCAAAAGTTCATCTGCCGTCTCTTTCCCGTAAGATGCCAGCATTTGATTGTACTGGGGAACAAAGATAAAGAGCATGACGTAGTCCACATTATAATGCTGATACATTTCCGAATACGTCATCATGGACTCGAGCAAACCTCTTGAATTCAAAAGTTCTGTAACCGGATCTGTTACTGTAAGCTTTAGATTCTCACGGCTCTTTTCTATCTGCTCTTCCTCAATGAACCAACCTAAAATCCCTATGATTTCTCCTTCATCATAAATAGGAATCTCTGTATAAATAATTCTTTTCAGCGTTCCCTGAAATACGCAGTCAACCATTTCGTTCCTGATGCAGCGGCCGGAAATGAGCACATCATCCTCTGAACGTTTCCAGGAATATTCATTGATAATCCAGCCCATCTCATCCGACGTCTTCCCAATGACGTCTTTTTCTGAGCTGAGTCCGAAAGATTTCATGAACTTCGAATTGATTCCGCGGATCCGATGCTCCCTGTCCTTCCAGAAACAGGCAACGTCTGAGAAATTCATCAGACTCTTCCAGAGGATATCCTTGCTCTCGACACCTCTTTCAGCATACGCTTCAAGCGCTCTTTCTTCGATATCTTCCTGCGCTGTGCCTACCATCTTCGCACAGTCTCCAGACAGCCCCTTCACACAGTAAAGTATCTTTGAAGCGCCCGTGCGGGATACCGGTATGATAGTATGCATTTTCCAGGGATATGTCCCATCCTTGTCTTTAGTCCGGAAGAAAGAAGAAAGGCCGGTATGCCCTTCCGCCTCCACCCTTTGCGAAAGTGTATTTGCATCTGTAAAAGCCAGGTATCTTTCATAATCAGCAGGATAGATACAGGTCTCGAAGTAAATGACATGATCCTGTCCCAGATCACCCGTCTTTGACAGTTTTCCTCTCGTTTCTCCCCGGCCGGCCAGGTTCATTGAAGTTCTTTTTGCCAGATCTAAAAGCGTTATATTGTCGTAGACGGAATATACATTCTGAAGAATGCGGTCAAAATGCGCCTGTCCGGCTCTGTCTGTATCTCCCGGAGTATTTTCTACCAGATTATTTAATTTGATAGAAAATGCATACGTTCCATTATTAAGAACAATGCAGGCTCCTGAAATAATCTTCAGTTTATTGCTGATGATGCAGGAAACTTCTTCACGATGCCCGCTTTTCAGTACTTTTTCAGCCAGTTCCCTGAATGCACTAGCAAATTCCATCCGCCTTGCATTTCCAATGCTTTCCCTATTGCCAAGCTCTATGCAGCCGGGCGTCATAATCTTTTTCAGATGTTCATCCTTGGTATATAAAAGACGAATGGTCTTTCCATCGTATTCAGCGACACCAGGCGCTTTATCGTTCTGAAAATCAACCTTGCTCAAAGCCTCATAGCAAAGACGCATAGCGCGGCTTTCAATTTTGATTCCCGTATCCATGCAGTGACGTATCGTTTCTTCGTAGGGAGCCGGTTTTCCAAAATAATATCCTTGTACTTCTTCGCAGGCCGCCTTTTTCAAGAATTCAAACTGCTCCTTTGTCTCTACGCCCCCTGCCAGACTCCTCCCGCCGATGGTTTTCGTCATAGCGACAACGGATGACAGGATATTTCTGGCCCTTTTACTCGGGCTTGATAGAAATGCCATATCGATTTTAAGCACGTCAAACTTATAGTCTTTCAGAAGATTGAGCGATGAGTACCCGCTTCCGAAATCATCCATCCAGACTTCATAACCAGCCGCGCGGAATTTTTTCAGAGTCTTCCAGATGACTGTTTCCCCGCCCATAAAAACGCTTTCCGTGACTTCGATATGCAAAAGTTCCTTTGGAACTCTGTATCTGGCTGTCAAATCCTCTATTTCCTTAAAAATATCGCAGCAAAGAAAATCGAGGCGCGAAAGATTGACCGAAACAGGAACAATAGCCTCTCCGCTTCTCTTGCAAAGTGCAATATTCCTGCACACCTGACGAATAATCTCCAAATCAAGCTTGTAAATTTCACGGCTGTCTTCCAAAGCGGTGATAAAGTCGCATGGCATTAAGAATCCCTTTACAGGATCATTCCAGCGGGCAAGCGCTTCCATACCGCATAACGTTTTTGAAATCGTTCTTACGACTGGCTGGAAGTATGCCTTTATGTATTCCTTCTCTATTGCTTCATCAATATTCTTGGTTACATATTCGCGGACAGTCAGACTCTTTCCCATGGAATCCGTGTAATATGCATAAAATGTGTCCGGTGTATTGCGGATACTGTCACAGGCAATCTTGACACTGGCCAGTGCCAGATCAGGATTCAGCGTTTCTCCATGCAGTTCATAGACGCCGATCTTGCATTCCACCTTGGCAGACGGCCTGATACGAAGGATCATATCATGCACTTCCTTCAGGCACCTGTCTATATCTCCGCCTTCAGCAAGGACCATAAAATGATCCACATCAAAACGGGAGATGAATGAATCTGAAAAGACCTGGCGGATGCTCTCCCCCATCATCTTCAGGAACATATCTCCTGCCGTAATGCCATAATTGACATTGAACATTTTGAAATGGGAAATATTGAAGAACAGCAGGTACAATCTGTCAGGATGGCTTTTTTGCGCATTTTCCCTGACAACTTCGTGAGCTGCAGCAATAAAGCGCCTCATGCCAGGAAGTCCCGTTACAGGATCGACCTCATAAGAAGGCAGTCTGCCTTTTTCATTGATGACAAAGACGTGAATCAGATGGCTTCCTGTCTTCTCATCCTCTACATGCCCTGCCAGTTCCACGGGCCGGCAGCTTCCATTTGCTGTCACTATCATGCAGTTCAATGTAAAGCGGTCTTTGCTTGCATGCAGCTGATCCTTGATATCATCCAGCAGCAAGGTCCGGTTCTTATGGATCATGCCAAAAAGGGACCCGCCTGTCAGTTCACGGAATCCTCTTTCATTTTTACAATCGCATAGAGCCAGCATTCGGGGGTTCGTATAGACAATTTCTCCCTGTTCATCATCTCCGTATACAAAGACGCCAATAGGGAAGTTTTCATAAGTATGTCTCATGAAGTCCAGCGTATATAACGATTTATCCATAATATCCCCGTCCCAGCTTCTACGGAAGCTCGAAAAAATATTTTTAATCTTTGTTATAATTATATAAGCTTTAGTCCATATTTGTAAATATCGAATAAGCGCTTTAGCCTGAAAAATATAATAAAAACGCCAATCTGTCGGGTGTTTACAGATTGGCTTAAAATTACTTTATAAAATTCGTTAGTTTATAAATTTTTATTTTTTTGTTCTTCCTGCCTATTTCATCACTGCATTTACCTTTCATCCCAATTTCCAAATGCAGCCTTTCCGCCTCACCGGAAAGCATCTCTATGACTGATGCGGCATGGAAGCAGGCTGAAATTCCTATCCAGGGATGAAGATTTTTTACTATTTTCACAATAATATTATCCTGATCAAGATAAACCGCATCAATAGCAAATCGCATAAAGCACATATGAATGCTGTTTGTTGAAACAAGAAGAAGCCCGCTTCCATGAGGAAGC
>NZ_FR896461.1:31865-32085 GCF_000435155.1 Dialister sp. CAG:357
TGAGGAAGCGGTTTTCTCATCATAAGCCCGCAGAAACGGCCAAGCCATGTATCAGCCCTTTCCACCTGAATTTGAACGCTTGGAAAATCTTCCTTGCTAAAAGTCCAATATTCGAGCATAGACTCTCCTTTGCGTCAATGATATTAAAATATCCCTTTATCCTATTGTCTGTTTTAGCGATAACAAGGATGGCAGCAATACGACGACGAAGATGGCCGGG
>NZ_FR896462.1:0-1712 GCF_000435155.1 Dialister sp. CAG:357
CCTCTCATGAATTCATACTGTGCTTCCTGAGGATTCATGACATACTTCGGGAAGTAATCCTTCAGGAAGAGTTCCTTCTGCAGCGTGGACACTTCGCGGTCCTTGTAGAAATCATGCATTTCCTGGCAGAGACGGCAAATGGTGTATCCCTTGTACTTATCCTGGTAAGCCTTGTAAATGCTTGGAAGCACTTCAGACATCGGAGCATCCTCATCGATGAGCTTTTCAAAGCGGACAAGTTTGGCGACGAGGTCATCCATCTTGGTCGCTGTTTCAGCCGGAGTCATGAGGAAGAGGATATCATTCAGGTCGCACTTTTCAGGAATGATGCCGTTTTCACGCAGATAGTTGGCAAGGATATTGCTCGGGATGCCGAACTTCTCGTATCCGCCATGTTCCACATCAATGCCGGCCGTAACGAACTGCAGCTTCATCGGATCGATGAAGTACTGGCCCTTGGCATAGCCTTCGAAACCATGCCATTTGGCACCCGGTTCGAAAGCCCAGTAGTTCATATCGTTTGCCATCTTGTCGGTATCGCCGTCTTCCCACTTCTTGCCATAGACAACAGGCGGAACGAGCGGACGGATGTAATGGCAGTTGCGGAGGACCTGCTTGCGCGTATTGATGACAAGCTTCACAGCATCTGCCCAGAGCTTTTTGCCTGCTTCGCCTTCATGCATCTTGGCATTGACATCAAGAGCTGCGAAGAGCTGGTAGAGCGGGGAAGTGGAAGCATGCATCATGAAAGCATTGTTGACGCGCTTATGTGGGACGTAGCGGTCCTGTCCCTTGATGTGGGCATCCTTCTTATGGACCATGGACGTCATGGAGAAACCGGCCTGCTGCTTATGGACAGACTGGCTGACGAAAATGCCGGGGTCTTCCGGACCAAGGTCGAGAAGAAGCGGACTGCAGTCCTTCATCATCGGAATGAATTCCTCATAACCGACCCAGGCAGAGTCGAAGAAGATGTAATCGCAGAGATGGCCGATGCGGTCAACAACCTGGCGTGCGTTGTAAATGCATCCGTCATACGTGCCAAGCTGGATGACAGCCAGGCGGATCGGGCGCTTAGCCTTTGCCTTGACAGGATCCTTCTCCGCGACGAGCTTTCTGATGTAATCCTCATTGAAGCAGTGGTCAAGGATGCCGCCGATGGAGCCGAAGGCATTTCTTGCCGTTTCCAGATAAACAGGCGTTGCGCCGGCAATGACAAGAGCGCCGTGATCGACAGACTTATGATTGTTCCTGTCGAAGAGAACGATGTCGCCCGGAGTGAGGACAGCATTCAGTACAACCTTGTTGGAAGTGGAAGTGCCATTCAAAACGAAGTATGTCTTGTCAGCGTTGTAGACGCGTGCCGCATGCTTCTGTGCAGCGAGAGCCGGGCCTTCATGGATGAGGAGATCGCCCATGGCAACGTCGGCGTTGCAAAGATCAGCCCTGAAGGTATTCTCACCAAAGAAATCATAGAAAGCGCGTCCGGCCGGATGCTTCCTAAAGAAAGCGCCGCCCTGATGGCCTGGGCAGTCGAACTGGGAATAACCGTTTTCAACATACTTCTTGAGATCCTTGAAGAAAGGAGGAAGAATAGCGTCTTCGTAATGAGAAGCAGCGCTTTCTATCTGACGGTCATAGAAAGCATGATCCGTATCATTGAGATCGATGACGCGGTATACCTTTCCGATGACAGAATCATCTACAAGGCC
>NZ_FR896463.1:0-8895 GCF_000435155.1 Dialister sp. CAG:357
ATCCTCAGGAAGCACAGTATGAATTCATGAGAGGCCATGGCGAACTCGTAGACCTTGCCGAGGCTGAAGGAAGAACGGCTCTGGAAGGCGCTCTCCCCTATCCGCCAGGAGTCATCTGCGTACACGCCGGTGAAGCATGGACCAAGACGGCTGTTGAATACTTCTTGGACCTCGTGGAAGGAATCAACCAGCTCCCGGGCTTTGCTCCTGAAATCCAGGGTGTCTATGTCCAGGAAGGCGAAGACGGCCTGAAACACGCTTACGGATATGTCCTCAAGAAGGAATTTGAAAAATAACAGCAAAAGCACCGTTTCCCAATGCGGAAGCGGTGCTTTTTGCGTGTAATGATTCAGTTCAAGTGGTGCCTGAAAAGATAGGCGGCCACGGAGAGTGTTACGGCGGAAATAACACTAAGCGGAATGAAGTTCCAGAAGAGCTGTCCGAAGGTAAGGCCCTCAAGGTAAATGCGTCGGATGAGTTCCAGTGCAAAGCGGAGCGGATCCGCATACGTAATGATCTGGAGGAACCGCGGCATATTATTGATCGGCGTGACGACGCCGGAGAGAAGAGCCATCGGCACCATCAGGACTACGACATAGACAAGCACCTGCTGCATGTTCTTGGAAATGGAGGAAACGATGAGGCCGCAGCCTGTCGAGCTCAGCACGTAGAAGAAAATAGCCGTGTAGAACATGCCGAAGTTTCCTGCAAACGGCACATTGAACCAGAAGTAGCTGATACAGAAGAGAATCGTGCACTGAATGAATCCAACGATCATTGGCGGCATGGCTTTGCCGATCAGTATAACTGACGGGCTGACAGGAGCAACAAGAAGCTGCTCGAAGGTGCCTTCTTCTCTTTCTCTTGCCACCGAAAGCCCCGCCAGAACAAAGACCTGCGCAAAGCTCAAAAGCCCGATGATTCCCGGCATGAAGAACCAGCGCGTGATCTGGTTCGGATTGTACCATGTCCTTGTAATGACCGTCACAGGTGCCGAGACGCCTGTCCTTTCCTGATTGAAGCTGTTTACGATACGGCCTGCGTAGCCGGTAACAAGGCCGGCGACCATCGTATTTCTTCCGTCGGATATGATCTGGACGGGAGCCTTTTCTCCCTGATCAAGCCTATCCTGGAAATCCTGCGGAATGGAAATCGCCATGACAGCTTTTTCCTGCTCTATGTACGGCGCGATTTCATTGGCATTCGACACGGTCGCCACGCGGTGGAAAAGCGATGTCCCGTCAAAGCGGGAAAGAAGGTCTGCCGAAGCCCCGCTCCTGCTCTGGTCAAGGACGACATAGGGCGCATTTTCCAGATTGTAGTTGGCCGCATAGCCGAAGAGGAACCCCATCAGGATACAAGGAATGACGACAATCCTTCTTGTCGCGGGATCTTGCCAGATGGAGAGGATTTCCTTCTTGCAGATGACGGCAAGCTGCTGCAGAAAAAGCTGGAAGGTGCTCATCATTCCACCTTCTTTCTCGTGATGCCAAAAGCGATGCTCACGAAGCATACAGCATAAAGGATGAGAATGCCGCCCTGCGTCAGAAGGATCGTCCAGTTATTGCCGGATAAGAAGAGCGAACGGATGCAGACGAGATAGTGGCTGAAGGGAAGGATTTCCCCTACAGCGCGCACGACGATCGGTGTCGATCGTAAATCGAAAATGAACCCTGACAAAATAAAGCAGGGAAGGAAACTGATCAATAGCGAAAGCTGGCAGGCCAGGAACTGGTTCTTCGTGACGGCTGAAATCATCAGCCCGATGCCAAGCGCAACCAACAGGTAAATCATGGATATGCCAAGAATGGCGGAAAGTGAACCGACCATGGGGACGCTGAAGAGGAACCTTGAGAGAACAAGGCAGATGCCTGTACCAAGGAGTGCGATGAAGAAGTACGGCACCATCTTGGCAAGGACAAGCTCCATCGGCTTTACCGGCGTGACGAAGAGGGATTCGAATGTCCCCCTCTCCCATTCACGGGCCATGACGACCGAGGTCAGCATGACGCCGATAATCGTCATGATCAGCATGACGAGGCCCGGGATGAAGAACCATGTACTGGAATTGGCATTGTTATACCACATGCGCGGTTCGACTGTCACTGTCCCGAAGGATGCAGCGCCGGACATATGGCGTGCTTCCCAGGAGGCGATAGAGGTATCGACGTAGGTCTGCACGCTCATGGCCGTCGCTGTTTCCACGCCGTCAAGAACAAGGAGCATCTTTGCATTCCCTTCGTGGAGGCGCGCTGCGAAATCCGAAGGCACATCGATGATGGCATTCACCTTCCTGTCTGTCATCATCTGCTCGGCTTCCTTGAAACTTGTGACATAGGTTGGCGAGAAATATTCCGACCCGTCCATGAAGGAAAGGACATCCTGGGAGGCCGGCGAAGGGTCTTCCAGGACAACGGCGATCGGCACGTTCTTGACGTCAAGAGATATGCCGTATCCGATGATCAGGATCAAAATGATTGGAAGAGCAATCCCCAGAAGAAGGGAACTGGAGTCTCTGGAAAGCTGGAGAAACTCTTTGCGGATGAGCGCTTTCATGCGCCGAAAGAATCCGGAACTCATGATTTCTCCCCTTCCTTTCTCGACCGCTCGACGATTTCAATGAAAATCCTGTCCATGTCAGCGCCCGGCTGCCCAAGTTCCTCGCGGATTTCCGAAGGACTTCCGATGGCCAGAAGGATGCCGTTGTCCTGGATCATGAAACGGTCGCAGTACTCGGCTTCTTCCATGAAATGCGTCGTGATGATTATTGTCGTGCCCCTCGCGGCAAGGGTCGTGATTCTTCTCCAGAAATTTCTTCTGGCCAGCGGGTCGATGCCCGAGGTCGGTTCATCGAGGAAAAGAATCTGCGGCTCATGAAGAAGCGCCGCTGCCATGGAAAGACGCTGCTTGTACCCGCCCGGCAGGTCTTCCGCCAGACGGTCAAGGACATCTTCCAGATCGAACTCCTGGCAGAGCTCCCTGATCCTTTCAGAAAGTCTCCCCTTCGGTACGCCATAGATGCCGCCGAAGAATTTCAGATTATCCAGGACGGACATATGGCTGTAGAGGGAAAACTTCTGCGCCACATACCCGATATTCGCACGCGCCTGCGTCCTTGCCTTTCTAAGGTCGACGCCTGCGACGGAAAGAAAGCCGCTTGTTTCAGGAAGAAGGCCGCAGAGCATTTTGAACGTCGTCGTCTTGCCTGCACCGTTCGGCCCTAAAAGACCGAAGATTTCTCCCTTATGCACTTCAAAGGATGTATTGGAAACAGCCGTAAAGTCCCCGAACTTCTTGACGAGGTTCTTTACGACGATATTGACTTCACTGGACGGTCTTCCGCCCCGGTCCAGCACGTCTTCTGCTTCTTCTGGTGGTGCTTCATGGCCTTCCGCTTTCCGAAGGAGCGTCATGAAACCGTCTTCCAGTTTGGCCGGAACGGGCGTGGGCTCAAGGTGATGCCTCTTGAGGTATGGTATTTCATCGACGCCCTTTTCCATGATGAAATGGACGGTGCCGCCTCTTGGCACTGCATCGACGATCAGTTTCGTCTCATCGATCAGATGCGCCTGCAGGATGCGTGTGGGGACGCCTTCTTCCGGAAGGACATTATAACAGCGGCCGTCTGCGATCCGGCAAAGATCCTCCGGCGTGCCATCCGCCAGAAGATTCCCCTTATGGAGGACGAAGACATGGCTGCACATTTCTGCTTCATTCATGTATGCCGTACTGACAAAGATGGAAAGGTGTTCTTCCTTGACGAATGTCTTCAGTATTTTCCACAGCTCGCGCCGGGAAAGCGGATCGACGCCGACCGTCGGTTCATCAAGAAGGAGAAGATCCGGCGAGCGGACGAGCGTGCAGGCAAGGCCCAGCTTCTGCTTCATGCCGCCGGAAAGCTTTCCTGCAAACCGGCCAGTAAAAGGCGCCAGCCCCATCATGTCCAGCAGTTTCCCGAACCTTTCAGGCCTCTTTTCCTGAGGAACGCCGTGAAGATCAGCATAAAGATCGAGATTTTCCTGCACTGTCAGATCCTCATAAAGGCCGAACTTCTGCGGCATGTAGGAAATTCGGCTCTGGATTTCTTCCGCATCCTTCACGCTGTCCATGCCAAGGACGGTAAGGCTGCCGGATGTGGGATTCATGAGGCCTGCAATCAGGCGCATCAGCGTCGTTTTCCCCGCACCGTCAGGCCCGATCACTGCCGTGAGCTCGCCTTTTTTGACAGAAAGAGAGAGTCCGTTCAGCGCCGTCAGCGGTTTCTTCCCCTTTATGGAAAAGACCTTATTCAGTTTCTCTGCGCGGATCACATCTTTTTCCACACCCATCATCCTTTACAATTTGATTTTCACGGTCGCAGGCATGCCCATGCGGAGGACATTGTCCTTGTCGTCGACATAGACGCGGACTTCATAAAGAAGAGCAGTACGGAGCTCATTCGTCTGCACGCTCTTTGGCGTAAATTCTGCTGTCGAGGAAATATATCCGATCGTGCCATTGACCGGCTTGTCCGGATAGCTGTCGATATAGACGTCAGCGGCTTCTCCTTCATGAATTTTTCCAAGGTCCGGTTCAGCCACATAGACGCGGACCCATTTCTTCGTATCAAGGGAAATGCGGAAAACCGGTCTCTGCGGGGAGGCCATGTCTCCGACTTCCAGAAGCCTTGAACGGATGACACCGTCCTGCGGTGCAATGAGTTCTGACTGGGACAGTGTATATTCCTGCCCGGCAAGGGTATCCTGAAGCCCCTTGAGCTGTGCTTCGGCAGCAGCTACATCTTCTGCGCGCGGACCTGCCTTGGCAAGGTTGTTTGCCTGTTCGGCTTCTGTCAGTTTGGAGGAAGCGACGTCAAGCTTTGCCTTTGCATCATCAATGGCCTGCCTGCTGATGGCTTTTCCACCGGAAGTATTATAGGAATCCATCTTCCTGTTGTAGTCGGCGGTCAGGAAATCCTTCTCTGCCTTTGCCGCATTGACCTTGGCAGCCGCCTGCGCCAGGTCTTCCGGGCGCGTGCCGTTGTGCATCTTGTCGACAACAGCCTGCTGGGCAGCAATCTGGGATTTCGTCACGTCGATCCTGTAATTCAGATCCTGCGTATCAAGCTTGGCAAGGACCTGTCCCTTCTTCACTGTATCCCCTTCATCGACGAGGATTTCCGTGATGCGGTCGCTGTTTCTGAAGGCAAGGGAAACTTCCCTGAGATCGACATTGCCGTTCAGTTCAAGCTGGCTGGCAGCAAGCTCAGCCTGCTTCTTTTCGTGATATTCGTAAAAAGAGAAAATGAGGAGAACGGCAAGAATGATGGCGCCGATTCCAAATTCCCTCTTATGGTTCTGTATGGTTTCCATCATTTCCCTTCACCTCCTGCATTTTCCTCGTTCTGATCATTTTTTGCGCCTTTTATCGTTTCCTCATCCAGCGGCTTCCAACCGCCTCCGAGCGCTTTGAACAGGGAAACAAGGTCTGTCATCTGTTTTCCCTTTGCCACAGCACAGGACTGGTTCAGGGAAAGATAGTGACGCTCGGCATCAAGCACGCCCATGTAATCGGAAAGGCCGTGCTGGTACTGATTTTCTGCAAGGTCCAAAGCTTCCTTCGCCTTATCCCTCCCCGTTTCCAGGGAATCCTGCCTGACCTTATCCTGGCTGACAGCCGTCATCGCCGTGCGGACTTCTCCGGCCGCCTTCAATACCGTATTCTCATACTTTGCCTTTGCTTCTTTTTCCTTATCGGACTGCACGTTCACGTTTCTCCTGAGCGCCCCGCCATTGAAGAGCGGGAATGTGACCTGCGGCATGATGCCAAAAGCACGGCTTCCTGCCGAGAACAGTCCTCCTGTTCCAAGCGTTGCGAGCCCCAGTACGCCCAGGATGGAAATTTTCGGCTTCATCACAGCCTTTGCCTCATCAGTCTTTGCAATCTGCGCGGCCCATGCGCTTTCAGCGGCATAGACATCAGGCCGCTGCCTCAGCACGTCGGCAGGAATTGCATTATACAGTGTCGGATCGATGTCAGGACGCGGCTTTGGTGTCATGAGCATGGCATCAAGTGCGCCCGGCGTCGTTCCTGTAAGGATGGCAATCTTTGACATAGTGCCTGCAATGGACGACTTGAGCTCAGGAATCTGGGCTTCCGTTTCCTTCAGCGTATATGTCAGCTGATCGACCGGCACGGAGGAAACAAGGCCGCTTTCCTGATTCACCTGCATGAGTGACAGATTCTCCTTCATGTTGGCAATGGACTTTTCTGTCACATCCAGTTCTGCCTGAAGCGTCCTCAGCGTGATATAGTTCATGGCCACTTCTGCAGAAAGGGATACCCATGTGGAATAGAGCATGCCTCTCTGCGCTTCAAGCGCTCCCCTTGCCTCCCGGACCTTGGCACTCTTCTTTCCGAAGAGATCGAGCTCCCAGGACGCATCAAGGCCTGCATACGTTGCACTGTTGCTTCCTTCGATGCCAAGCGGCATGTTCTGGAGCTGGGCTGGAAGTATGCCGCGCGTGATATCATCCGGCATTTCTCCGCGGACCCATCCTCCGGCAGCATTCACCCATGGAAGCTTCTCAGCCTTCGTGATGCCTACCTGCTCTCTTGCCTGCAGGAGCCTTGAGCGGGCCTCTTCCATATCGCGACTCCCGTCAAGCGCCTTTTCGATCAGCTCATTTAACGTATCGTCATGGAATACAGTCCACCAGGATGAAAGTGTTCCCGCAGAAAGGGATGCATCCGGATTTCCTGTAAAATATGGATTTTCATACTGGACGGCCGCACGGGTCCACAATGGCATGGCAGCTTTTTCCCCTGCAGCCGCCTCCTTGGCCGAGACTCCTGCTCCGCAGCAGAGGAGAGAACACAGGATAAAGCCCCATACCGCTCTTTTTCTCTGATTCATAACTACCTCCCGGATTTATGAAGGCACAGCTTTATCAGCATTGCTTGAATTTAAACTCTTTGCTTATAGTATAACAGAAAAATAACAAGCTGCTCTTAGGAATTTCAACCGCTAGTCATTTCCCGCATAAAAAAAGACTATGCAGAAAATCATTCCTGCATCCCCTCTTTTTAATAGTTCCGGTTTATTCTTTTTTGAGTACCTTCACGATTTCTCCCATGAAAACGCTGTGGTTGTTGCCGGCCTGTCTGCCTTCATTCCAGCGCTGGTATGTTTCCTTGTCCGTGTAGAATTCAGAAGACATTTCATGCGAGTAAATCTTCTTGCATACAAGGATGAGATCGGCTTCTTCTACAGCGGCAGCTTCGTCACCGATGAAGCATGGGGTGAGGCCGCTTCCTTCGAACTTGTCTCCGTCGCGTCCGGAATGGGATCCCATGTAGCTTTCCTTCGGCTTGTAGGAAACCGGGAGGACGGAAAGCGTGTAATAGTCCTGGCTCTCCAGGATCGTCTTGGTGAAACGGCTCTGACGGATATAGATCGTCGCAGTCGGTTTTCTCCACATGACGCCGAAGGACCCCCAGGTGACAAGCATCGAATTGCATTTTTCCTTATTGCCTGCTGTAACGATGCAGTACTTTGACAAATCGGCAAACGGATTGATCCCGCATTCTTCTACAGGTATTTCTTTGAAAGACATCGCATATTCTCCTTTATTAAATAATAGGAACATTAATAAATGATGTGACTATTCTTATATTATACCATATAAATCGGTTATTTTCGAAATAAGGAAATCACATTTCTTCATTCAGACTGCGGACGAGGTCTTCTGCTTCGGAGAGCCGGCAGGAGAAGGAGCCCTGCACCATTTCGCTCCTTCCGCCGCCTCTTCCATGAAGCGCCTTGTTCCATTCCCTGATGAGCGGACGGAGATCTTCCCTGGCGCTTCCGATGGCATAGTTCAGGGAGTCCTGATCCTTCTTTGACAGGACGAAGTAGATGTCATCCTTCCCTGTTCCCGTCAAATATTCGCAGAATTTGCGGATTTCCCCGGCGTTCAGCTCTTCTTCGTACAAAAGGACGGCGCGCTTTCCCTCTGCGAGAACGCCCGCTTTAAGAGCGAAATAGCAGCGGTTGGCATCAGCAAGCCTTGCCATGAGTTCTGCCTTCTCTTCAGCCTGTTTTTCGACAGCTTCCTTCGTTTCAAAAGGCTTGACAGAGAAACGGACGGCAATGTCCTCATTGAGGTCGTAAATCTTATCCATCATTTCCATGGCTCTTCTTCCGCAGACAAGCTCGATGCGGACGCCGCCTTTATGTCTGGCAAGGGAGAGGACTTTGACGATGCCTACCTCCCCTGCGCGCGATACATGCGTGCCGCAGCAGGCGCAGGTGTCGCCTTCAGGAAATTCCACGATGCGGACAGTACCATCAAGCTCGATCTTGCTTCTGTAATCCATGGAGGAAAGCTCTTCCTTTGACGGGAAGGAAATCTTCGTCTCTTCATCCTTCCAGATAATTTCATTAGCTTCTCTTTCGATGTCCAGTGCATCCTGCCATGTCATCATGCCATTGAAATCGACCGTCACGATATCATGCAGGTGGAATCCCACATTGTCATAGCCGAATTTCTTATGGACAAGGCCGGAGAAGATATGCTCGCCGGAATGGTTCTGCATATGGTCGAAGCGGCGGATCCAGTCGATGACACCATGGACCTTCGTTCCTTCTGCTAAAGGCTTGTCAGTATAATGGATGATCACTCCGTCTTTCTTCCGTACGGATGTGACTTTGGCATCATTCAGGGTGCCGGTATCCCATGGCTGTCCGCCGCCTTCAGGATAAAATGCCGTATCATCCAGGACGACTTCGAAGCCGTTCTTCCCTTCGTGGCAGGATGTGACGACTGCGTCAAATTCCTTCAGATAGGCATCTTTATAAAAGAGTTCATTCATCTCCATCTTTGTTCTCCTTGTACGTGGTAAAAAGAAAAGACG
>NZ_FR896463.1:8926-19180 GCF_000435155.1 Dialister sp. CAG:357
AGCGCGGGCTGCCGTCTTTGGCTTTGAAGTATCTTCCGGATCAGAGGGAATAGAGAGGATTTTCTCCATCACCCGGTACTGGCGGAAGCGGGGAGTCTTCACTCGCTGGAGCCGGCTGTTCATCCGGAGAATAAATGGAATGATACTTGAAGAGGTTTTCAACCTGATGATGATTGATGGTTTCGACTTCCATCAGAGCCTTTGCCATAGCATGGAGGACTTCAATGTTGTCGGTCAGCATCTGCATCGTATCATTTAAAGCTTCGTTCAGGTACTTATGCATTTCCTCGTCAATGATCGTTGCTACGGTTTCGCCGTAGTTTCTTTCAGAGCCAAGCTGCTTGCCGAGGAAGATCTGTTCCTGATGTTCACCGAAAATCATCGGTCCGAGGCGGTCGCTCATGCCCCATTCCATGATCATCTTGCGAAGGATGCCGGTGACCTGCTGAAGATCTCCGGAAGCGCCGCTGGAGATTTCATCAAAAATGATCTTTTCAGCGCAGCGGCCGCCAAGAGCGACGCGCAGCTGTGCGAGAAGGTGGGATTTTGTAATGAAGGATCTTTCTTCATGCGGAAGCATCATGGTGTACCCGCCAGCCTGTCCACGTGGGATGATGGTGACTTTGTGCACCGGATCAGCATCCGGAAGAAGGGTAGCCATGATGGCATGGCCGGATTCATGGTAAGCGGTGAGTTTTCTTTCTTCATCGCTGACCTTGTGGCTCTTTCTTTCAGGACCGTAGCTGACTTTTTCACTGGCTTCTTCAAGATCGGCCATGGAAATGGTCTTGCGGTTCTGACGGGCAGCCAGAAGTGCAGCTTCATTCAGAAGGTTGGCAATATCTGCGCCTGTAAAGCCAGGAATCTTCTTGGCAATCGTATTGAGATCGACATCGGCTTCCAGCGGCTTGTTTCTTGCATGGACACGGAGGATTGCCAGACGTCCGCGAAGGTCAGGACGGCCTACGACGACGCGGCGGTCAAAACGGCCCGGACGCAGGAGCGCCGGATCAAGGATATCCGGACGGTTCGTAGCGGCGATCGTGATGATGCCTTCATTGGAACCGAAACCATCCATTTCGACGAGCAGCTGGTTCAACGTCTGTTCGCGTTCATCATGTCCGCCACCCAGTCCGCTTCCGCGCTGACGGCCGACGGCATCGATTTCATCGATGAATACGATACATGGTGCATTCTTCTTAGCCTGGGCAAAGAGATCGCGTACGCGGGATGCGCCGACGCCGACGAACATTTCTACGAAATCAGAACCGGAGATGGAGAAGAACGGAACGCGCGCCTCTCCTGCTACAGCTCTGGCAAGAAGGGTCTTGCCTGTGCCTGGAGGTCCGACGAGAAGAACGCCCTTCGGAATCTTGGCGCCGATAGCCGTATAACGTCCCGGATTTTTCAGGAAATCGACGACTTCGGAAAGTTCTTCCTTCGCTTCGTCCTCACCTGCGACATCATCAAAGTTGACATGGACCTGGCCTTCGCCTGTCATCTTCGCTCTGGACTTGCCAAAGCTCATGACGCGTCCGCCGCCCTGTGTCTGGTTCATGATCCAGAACCATACGATGACAAGGATGACGATCGGAAGAAGTGAAGACAAGAGGCTCATCCACCAGGACGGCTGTTCCGGCGGCTTAGCCGTGATCGTTACGTTATTATCCGTCAGTTTGGGCAGGAGCGTCGTATCATGTGCCGGTGCATAGGTGGCAAATTCAGTACCATCCTTCAGCTTGCCGCTGATGGACTGATCGACCATGGTTACGGAAGATACATTCTTCTTATCTACCTGAGAGATAAAATCACTGTATGTGATTTCGGAATGTTTTTCCTGTGGATGGACGAAGGTATTGAATATGGATACCGCTATGACGATAAGCAGCACATATAGCGCAACATTCTTTAGAAACTTATTCAATCTATTCCTCCTTTTATGTGCACTGATTCAAACAACTGCAGCGGGATCGATAGGGAAATTCATTCCGCGCTTTCCGTTCATGCGGCATCCCCCGTGCCTTCCGGACAGGCACCCGGCCTGTGCGCGTCTCTAAACAAAACCTTTATAGAAACTTTTAAATCAGTAATTAATTTTATCATATTTTACCACATACCTGCAACGTCTATTTTACAATTGAGGCATGCCGCAAGTATATAAATGTGAACAAAAAGGAGCCGCCCGGTCCGATGGCCGATCGGCTCCTTTTTGTTATTTCGCCTGCGCGAAGACCTTATTGTCCAGTTCACAGATTTCCGGAAGGTTTCTATACTTCTGTGCATAGTCGCATCCGTATCCGACGATGAATTTGTCAGGGATTTCATAGCCGATGTACTTGACATTGACTTCCTTCTCACGTCTTTCCTTCTTGTCGAGGAAAATAGCGAGTTCTACGGAAGCAGCGCCTCTCTTTTCAAGAATCGGAGTGAGAGCTGCCATCGTGATGCCGGTGTCAATGATGTCTTCTACAACGATGACATGGCGTCCGCGGATATCGCTGTCCAGATCTTTCTTGATCTTGACCAGGCCGGAAGATGTGGTTGCATCTCCATAGCTGGAAACGACCATGGTATCCAGAATGACCGGAAGGTCGATTTCACGCATCAGGTCACAGAGGAAAGGCATGGCACCTTTCAGAATCCCAACGAGGACGATTTCCTTGCCTGCATAATCTTTGGTGATCTGCTGGCCCATTTCGCGAACCCTCTTTGCGATCTGTTCTCTTGTAATCAATACGGTTTTGATATCATGTTTCAAATTTTCCATTTCAGCACTTAGTCTCCTTCTATCCAGCTTAGTGTTAATAATAAAAATTTCTTTGTATCGGGCGACGGTCTTCCGTAGCGGCTTCCCCGCAGGAATCCTGCCCAGTACACGTGATCTTCATCAGCGGCCAGCGGCCACAGATTTCTTGCTTCCTTCGGCACTTTCTTCGCCTGGAGAAGCTTTCCGATATCCTTTGTCCCTTCCATTCCGGAAGGTGCGATGCGGTCGCCCTTTTGCGGGAATCTGAGGCGGATGGTACCGACCTTGTCCGCATCGAGCAGATACTGGTATTTTTCAAGATGCAGAGGCGCCTTGTCGAGCAGTCTGGTTTCCATAAACCAGCGGCCCAGCTTCTGGCAGTTTTCTGTATCGTTGTTTCCTATTATATCAGTCTTGTGAATATTATCTACCCATTTAGGGCATATCGTTTTATAAATTATTTGTAACAGATTCCATGCATCCGGTTTATCTTCATGCCTTGTATCCCCAGCATAAACAAGAAATCCATTTGATGAAAGCTCAACGGTCACGCCTGCTTCATCCGTTTTTGCGCCTGTTTTTCCGGAGAGGAGAAGATTTCTTACCCTTTCAAGTCCTTCAAAATCAGGCTCTTTGGCACCGGCCCTGATCATCAGTCCGGCAGTCGTCCTTCTTGCAATGGCAGTGGGAAGGCTCCTGTAAATCTCCCTGTCGCAGTAAAGGCAGTTTCCTTCCTCCCCTTTGACAATCCTTTTTGCCGCTTTTTTGGCCTCTTCCTCAAGGAAATGATCTTCCTCGCGAAGAATGCCGGAGGTGCGTGAAAGTGTTTCCACCAGATTCGGATTGTAGGAAAGAAGTTCGGGGATCAGAAGAAGCCTGAGCTTGTTCCTTGTGACGTCGGGAATGTCATTCGTCGGATCATGGCAAGGCTCATAAGGGAAATCTTTGAGGAAATCCTCGATTTCCTTTTTCCTTGCGCAGAGGAACGGACGGATGAGGTCATCCCTTTTGGGGCTGATGCCTGAAAGTCCCTTGGCGCCGCTTCCACGAAGGAAATGGAAAAGAACGGTTTCTGCCTGGTCATCTGCGTGATGAGCCGTCGCAATGACATCGTAATGTTCCTTTTCTTTTACATCTCGGAGCGCCTTGTACCTCAAATCCCTTGCGATTGTCTCGATGGATTCGCCGCCCTTCTGCGCGCCTTTGACGTCGACATCTCTCCTGTAGAAGGGAATCTTCCTTTCAAGGCAGATCTTTCCGACGTAGTCCGCTTCCTCTCCTGATTCTTTGCGGATATGGTGATCTACGCAGCAGCATCCTACCTCTATGCCTTCCTTTTCACGGATGGAATCGAGAAAAAGAAGAAGCCCCAGAGAGTCCGGACCGCCTGATACAGCGGCCAGGATACGGCTTCCCCTTCTCCAGAGCTTTTCCTTATGGGCATAGGAGAGCATGCGCCCCATCCACTGCCTGTCCATCATTTCGGTTCATTCGGAACAAGGACGTCGGCATCCAGAAGCCCTTCCGACAAATCCCTGTCGCTTACAGTAATCTCAGACAGCGCAAGGTATTCCATGAGGCTGTCCAGGATAGCAATCCCTGCCACGATGATATCCGCTCTTTCGGGCATCAGGCCCTTTGTGCGGCAGCGTTCGTCATAGGACATGGCGCTGAGCTTCTTCAGGGCTTCCGTCACATTTTCCTGACGAATGACGAAATCCTGTACTTTTTCAGAATCATACACATCGAGCTTCTGGATCATGGCTGCCAGCGAAGTCACTGTGCCGCCTACACCGATCCAGCGTTTGACGTTTCTGATGTATTCCATGAGGTCCGTTGTGCGGAAGAGTTCGAAGCAGTGCTTCTTCAGCATGCTGAGGCCTCTTGCCGTCGTCGTGTCGAACTGCTTGGAGCAGCGCACGCATCCGAGCTGGAAGCTGTGGCACATGCCGACGTCCGTGCCGAATCCCATGCAGATCTCCGTGGATCCGCCGCCGATATCAACGACTGCCGTCAGCACGCCGGGCGTGCCGGCTGCGCCGATATAGCTGTAGTAAGCTTCTTCGGTGCCTGACAGGATGCGGACTTTGACGCCTGTCGTCTCTTCGACAAGCTTTGCGAAATCCGGTCCGTTTCCGGCATCTCTCATGATGGAAGTGCCGTAGGCGAAGATTTCATCAGCGCCTGCTTCTTTCGCTTCCTTTACAAATCTCTCCACGGCCTGGAGGGTTCTTTCTCTTGCGCCCTGTCCGATACAGGCTGTATCAGTCATCCCTTCCCCGAGACGGCTGCTTCTCAGATCCTTTTTCAAAACCTTCCATTCGTCTTTGTCATCTTTCTCTGCCAGCAAAAGACGAACCGAATTGGTTCCGATATCGATAATCGCACGCATGGTTTCCTCCCCTAAAAGAACAAGGGAGCAATAGCTGCTCCCCTATTTCCATCTGTCAGTCGGAACGGCGCGCGCCGCGTCCGCCCCTCTTAGATTCCACATTACGTTTCAAATCAAGAAGTCTTTCATCACTGTCTTTCAGGAAGCGGCTCAGCTTGTCCTCAAAAGAAGCGGGAGCTTCCTGTCTTGCCGACTGGCGGTATCCGCCGGAGAAGGAACGCCTTTCCTGATTCCTGGGTGCCGGAGCAGATGCTTCGCGATCACCGGAATTTTCTCTTCTGGTGAAATGGTGGAATTCTCTGCCGTTGCCGTGTTCATGATCGCGGTGAAAATGATCCTGCCGCTTTTCCTGCGGGGCAGCAGGCTGTGCCTGCTTAATGGATAAAGCAATTTTGCCTTTGTCATCGATCGTGATGACCTTAACTTTGATCTTATCCTGTACTTTCAGATAATCATTGACATCATTCACATATTCGCTGGCTACTTCTGAAATGTGAACCAGGCCTACACTCTTGTCTGGCAGTTCAACAAATGCGCCAAACTTCGCGATCCCTGTAACTGTACCTTCTACGATATTGCCGACTTCTAAAGCCATGAAAAAAAAAGACATCCTCCCTAAGGTCAAGCTCCCTGGAGCCTTCCTTAAATAAAATAAACATAAATATAAATTATATTATACGAGATTTCACAGGGAATATCAATATCCCGCCAGAATATTCCGCGCCCTTGCAAAAGAGTGCGAAAAAGACGGACTGCATTCTGAAAACCTCATTTTCCGTCATACAGGAAGAACCCTGCCCCCTTATACAGGGAGAAGGGCTCCTCGAAGCTGTCCTTTTATTAAAGATAATATACTAATGTATATTTTGCGTAATATGTGCGTAACATCCTACTTGACGTACGGCATTTCCCCAGGCTTTACAAGGCCGAGTTCGTCGCGGGCCTTCTGCTCCAGCTTCTTGGGATCCTGCAGATCCTGCTTCTTCTGCTCGAGCTCTTCCTTTTCATCCGTCAGCCGGTCCATGTCCTGCTTTATCTCATGCTCCTGCATTTTCAGCTGAGCAAAGTGATAACTCTGGATGCCTAGTACAACGATGCATAAGAATACTGAAACGCAGAAAACGCATCTCAGCATCACGCTGTCCGGAAAAAGGCGCTTCAGAAAAGGCCTTTTCCTCTTACTATGCATGCGGCGCTCTTTACGCACGAGCTTCCCTCCCCAGTACTTGGTTCACAAACTTGTATACCTTAGGTTCTGCTGCCATTTCCGCATCATACTTCTCTCTTGCCTTGGCTGCGCGGAATCCATAATCCAGCCATGCTTTCGTATCATTCCAGCGGTTCGGATCATTGTAGAGTGTCACAATGACAAGGCGGCCGTCACGTTCTGCCGAGGCAACAAGACAGTCTCCGGCAGCTTCGGTCATGCCTGTCTTGATGCCGTTGGCACCGGGATAACCGCTGCTAAGGAATTCATTCCTGTTTTCCACATTGCGGTAAATGCCGTTCCTGTACGTCATCGGGTATGTCTTTCTCTTGACGACATCACGGAAATCCGGATTCTTCATGGCATACGCAGAAATGAGAGCCATATCTTCTGCCGTCGTGTAATGATCCGGATTGGTCAGTCCGTTTGGATTGGCAAAGTGGGAATGCACAGCACCGATCGCTTTTGCCTTTTCATTCATCATTTCAACAAAACGCCCGTAGGAGCCTCCGACGGTTTCAGCCGTCACGACAGCTGCATCATTTCCTGAAATAAGCATCATGCCGTAGAGCAGCTGATGCAGGCTGATCGGCATATCCGTACGGACGCCGATATTCGTTCCATCCTGGCCCATGGCAAGAGGCGTGACAACGACATTCTGGTCGAGCTTTGCCTTTCCTTCTTCCAAGGCGATGATGCAGGTCAGAATCTTCGTCGTGCTTGCCGGGTAAATCTTCAGTTCCCCGTTCTTATTTGCCAGCATTTCTCCCGTATTTCCATCAATCAGCGCCGCTGCGACCGCTTTTGTTTCAGGCGGAGGCGGGAGGACTTCCATTTTCGGCGGAGGCGGCGTCATCACCACCAGTACACCAAATGCAGCTCCCACAAAAACAATAACCAGCGCTAAAAATGCCAGCAGTTTCTTCATAACCAATTCCTTTCCGTCTCATGGCATGGCCAGGAGACCGGGACCGTAATTATTGTTCGGCCTCAGAGGATCCCTGCTCCGCGGCTTCCTTTTTCTGTTTCTCCAATTGCTGGCGGGTTTCGTCGATTTCGAAATCATCCTTCACAGCCTGCCCGCGGTCTTTTGAAATGCCCTTATTGAGTGCTGCCGTGTATTCGAGGCCGTTTTCAGAGCCATTCGTGGTATAAATACCAAGACTTCCGCAGTAAATCGTATTTCCGCGGTATACGGCATCCGGAACATTTCCTGCATGGTAAACCTTTGCCAGTTTCCCTGCTGTCAGGTATGTCCTTTCAAGGTCAGTGTAATTTCCCGAAGCAGCCGGCTTGAAGGCTTTTTCTCCATTGACGACGATCCAGCCGTCATCTACTTTAACATGGTCTCCGGAATATTTCACCATGCGCTTTACATTTTTATTGATTCTGTCGGATGTTTTCGGATGATTGCCCGGTGCCAGAACTGCTTTGAGGCCGGTCGGCGAGCTTTCACCGTACTTGTCCTTCAGGACCTGCATGGCTGCCGCAGGAGCACCCGGATTGTATCCGGCTTCCACCGTATATTCGAAGCCCCTGTCATCTGCCTGTTTTTCCTGATCCTTCGTAAATACAGCATTCGCTACATAGTTGCCTGCGACATTGGCAAGGATTGCCTGGCCCACCGTAGCATCACCGCCAAGATAAATATTGAGCGCCGTAATGAGGCCGACTCTTTTCTTGACACCGTCTACATTGTGACGGAGCTCGCCGTGCGAAACTTCATGAGCCATGATGTAAGCCAGCTCATCATCGTCCATCGTATCAAGTGTACCCTTATTGACGCACATGACGCCGCCAAGGCTCATGAACGCATTGATGTCTTCCTGAGGGGATACGTAGATCTTATAATCCCTCTTGAGCGTTCCCGTGTCGCGGATTCTCTGATAGACATCCTGCACACGTGCATCTGCCGCCGGATCCTCATAGACGCCCGTTTCCTTCTGGCATTCATCCAGAAGCTGAAGCTGATTATGATCATCCATGCGCGAATAATAATTGGAAACAAAGAGCATAGCTGCCGTTCCATAGAGAATCTTCTCTGTTACGGAAGCCGCCTCAACTTCGAGGGGAGCTGCGAATGCGCCTGTTGCGCAGACTGCTGCCAGAGCCGCAGCCGCCATTTTTCTCTTCCAGTGTTTCATGATGCGCCTCCATACCTGTAATCCATCGATATATTACTATTGTATCATTTTTAGCAGTTTGCGTGAAATATCAATTTTCTTCGATTTCCTTGATAATCCATCATATTTTGTTGCATTACGCATCCATCTTATAGAGCTTTATCAAAAAATTTCTATCTTTTTATCTTTAACTCTTGTATTCATTTGATATAATATAAAAGTGAATCTTTTTGAAATATCATTCGCGCTCATTGAAAGGAGTCTTTTCATGACAGCAGATAACCTTACATTCTCTCTGGAAATCGATTTCATTCCGGACATTCAGGAAGGCCGCATGGACCTCAAAGCCAAGATGAAGGAAGTTGCCGCAAAATATGCCGGCACATATGTCCTTGATCCGAAGGCACGCCCGATTATTTCCGGACTTTCCAAGGAAGACGTGGAAAACGCCCTCAAGGATCTAGGCCTGCAGGCATTCGGCACCTGGCCGTCCTGCATTCTGACCTGTACCATCAATACGCCTCTTCCGCTCCGTGCGGTAGGCATGTCCGACGGCTGGGACATTTACACCGGCAAGAAGACATTCTTCGCTTTCGCACAGTTCCCGGCAGATGCACTGGGCCTCATGGTCAAGGCATGCACCTACTACCTCGAACACGAAAATTATCAGTCCCTGGAAGAATTCATTGATTCCATCGGCTATGAAACATTCCGTGACACCGTCCTCGGCAATGCAGTCGCTGACGGAAACGGATCCGCCGACAGCTTCTACGGCAACGGCGGCTGGGATTCCCCGGAAGTTCCGCCTCTGGCGCCCGGCGATTTCGTCCGTCCGGAAAACAACATCATGCAGATCATTGAAGTATATCCGGAAATGGGACCCTTCCTCATGGAATACGGCATGTCCTGCGTAGGCTGCTTCGTTTCCTATGATGAAAATCTCTGGCAGGCTGCTCAGGGCCATGGCATGGACGTCTTCGAAATCATCGGCGAAATGAATGAATTCATCGCTGACAAGTACAAGAAGCCGCTCCTGACTGAAGATACACCGATGGAAACCATCCTCACCATGTATCCGCAGCTCCTGACCGTTTTCCAGAGCCAGAACATCCCGATGCCTTCCGACATGAAGACATCGATCGGCATCATGTGCCGCGATGCAGGCGCTGACGTGAAGACACTCATTGCCAAGTGCGATGAAAGACTTCGCAGCGGAGATGAAATGTAATTCCAATGACGAAAGGCTGAGCCAATGCTCAGACTTTTATTTTGCTCTGAAGAAAGGCTTCCAGTTTTTCCTGGAAGATTTTCCCTGCCTCCCTGCTCCTTGCCGGAGGCCCTTTCAAATGATGCTTGCCGCTTCTCATAGCCTTCTTGGCCAGATGGCGCTTCATAAGGAGCCCGTCTATGTTGTTTTCCGTGTACTGCCAGCCGTCCTGATGAAAAGCATATGCCTTCCTGGCAAGAGCCATGGCCGCTGCGCCGTAGTCCTGCGTCACAACGATATCTCCTTCCTTCAGAAGATTCGTCAGGACGAAATCAGCAGAGTCGGCACCCTTGTCCACCGTCTTCACCCGGCTGTAATCCGATTCAATCCGGTGACTCGTGTCGCAGATGATCGTCACGGGGATCTTGAATTTTCTGGCCGCCCTTTCCGTTTCACGAACGACCAGGCATCCGTCCCCGTCTATCCATATTTCCATAATCCCTCCCATAAAAAAAGGAGCTGTGACAAAATCCGTTAAAACGCTGCTTTTCCTTTTCTCGAGCGAAGCGAGGTTTAAGG
>NZ_FR896464.1:0-4337 GCF_000435155.1 Dialister sp. CAG:357
ATTGTCTTTTAGGTTGCTTTATTATATAAGTTAAATGATAATTATTATATATAGACATAGGAGTGCAGTTGTTTTTATCTGCTTTAGGACACTTTCTACTTTGTACTGCACTCGGACAGTGATCATTTTATCAGCGTGCATCTGGGAGAGCTTTTATGAATAAATTTTTAGCAAAGAATAAAGTTAATCTTGAAAAGATGTTTTTAGTTATCTTTTTGTATATATATATGATCACATTTTTAGCGTATATCCTGACTGATCATTTTTATTCTTATGGATTTAATATTGGAGTCTTATATTCTGCACTTCTTTTTGCTTTTGCATGGTGGATCTGCGGATTTAGACGGAATTTTCTTATTGCATATCTCGGGATGATGTTTTTTCTCTGCAGCGGAATTCTAATTAAATTATTTGATCATATCATCGTAATGGCGTTAGATATTTTTGTAAACATTTCTCTAGCGAGTATAATCTGGATATCTATCCTCCTTATAGGCTTCTGCATTAATAATATTGCAGCTATTTTGGGAAAATGCAGCGTAGGGCGTGTAATTGCTGGTCTGTGGATTATTTTCAGCCTTATACCTTTTGCTTTATCTAATTTGCTGTTTTGGATATATTATATTGTCAGCCATCATTATTTACGTTCCGATATTATTTTAGCGGTCTATCAGACAAATTTAAAAGAAGCTATAGACTATTTATTGACTCAAAATATATTTAGCCTGCTCTTTGCTTTTCTAGGATCTTTATTGATTTTGATTTTTATTGGTTACGTAGTGCGTATAATCTGTATCAGCATGCGAAAACGTATTGAATTTGCTTCGCGCCGGTATCTATGGGGGTCGTTAAGTCTTACAATTTTTCTTTTGCTTTTAGGTGTGAAGGTAACATATTCATTTGTCGGGTACGAACCCGTGCGTATTATGGATTCCTTGAAGAATTCGGTTAAAAGATATACCTCTTTCGCTAAAAACCGACAGGAAAGGATGCAGTATTTATATAACTTAGGTACACTCTCAGTGCTTCCAGAGCATAAAGGGATCTATGTACTTGTCATTGGTGAGTCAACAGCAAGAGATCATATGTCCGTTTATGGATATCGTTTTGATACGACGCCCTGGATGTCTCAATTTGTTAAAGAGCCAGGCACCATCTGTTTTAAAAAAGCATATTCAAATTATGTGACTACGGTTCCCGTCTTGACCTATGCATTGACGGATAAGAATCAGTATAATTCTGTATCTATGGCACAGGCCTATTCATTGATAGAAGTTGCTGCCGCGGCGGGATTTGATACTTACTGGATCAGTAATCAGGAGCGCTATGGTATTTTTGATACACCTATAGCTGAAATCGCATCTATGGCCAATCATCAGATTTGGTTGAATGGCGATGTTGGTGAATATATACGCTCAAATTATTATGATGAGGAGTTGGCAGATCAGACTCCAGACCTCAAAAATGCAGACAATGCTCTGATTGTATACCATCTTATGGGCTGTCATCAGTTATATACAGAACGTTATCCCTTTGAGTATCAAAAGTTTGATCGTAAGGTTAGCAAAACCAGCGAATATGATAATGCTATACTTTATACGGACTATGTGGTGAGCAGGCTGTATGACCTTGTCAAGGACAATCCTAATTTCCAGGGATTTATATATTTTTCTGATCATGGGGAAGAATCTGATGATGGGACGGCTCATGAACCGACTAAGTTTTCCCATCAAATGACACGTATTCCTCTCATTGCTCATTTTTCAGAAAGATATAGGGAAAATCACTCTTATTTATTCTCTTCTTTGATCGATCAAAGGAGTTCATATTGGACTAATGATCTTCTGTACAACTTTATGGTAGAGATTATGGGTATTCAGGGCGCACCTATGGAAGAATCGAATCTTACCCTCGGGAATATTGCATATGACAGAACAAAGGATAATTCTTTGACAATGCATGGTGAGAGGAAAATAGAATCCTAAATGAAGGTATATTAAAATCTTAATGAAATCAATGTATTCTCAATGTGTGAGAATTTTTGAAAGATTAAGAAGTACAAGGCGTTGGCTGATTACAAGTCAACGTCTTTTTCATTTTCCATTTATACGTTATCGAATACTGCTTTTCGATAAAAAATAGAAGGGTAACCGTATTTTACTAAACTCATTCAGATTATATAATTTTTCTTTTGTTTTCTTCCGGATTCGCCACTTATCGAACATTATTAAGATTTTATAATTTGGATACATAAGTGACTTATGGTATAATAAAAGATATTAATATATCGCTATAGATTTATCTATAACGAGTTTAGGGAGAACAGCTCAACTAGGCTTAATCTCTCTTTTGCTGTGTTTATTAATCAGAATGGATTGATGAAGTGCAGTTATTATAAATTATTGTTTTTTGACTGGAGGCGGTTCCATTGGATGATTCTCGTAAATTCCCATTCCGTTCCACTTTTAATTCATGGGTCACGATACCCGGAATTATAGTGATATTGGCAGTTGTGATTGCATGTGCTGCTTTCCCGGGATCTTCAGGTTACTATCTCAATGAAGCAAAACAATGGATTACCAAATCTTGGGGCTGGCTCTTTATTCTTGGCGTATCTTGCTTTGTTATTTTTCTCCTTCTCCTATGCGTCAGCAAATTAGGGGATATACGTCTGGGAGATGATGATGAAGAACCTGAGTATCCGTTTTTATCCTGGATTGCAATGCTCTTCGCTGCCGGAATGGGAATCGGACTTATGTACTTTGGCGTAGCCGAACCAATTTCTCACTATGCCCTTCCTCTTGATCCTAACCTGTCTCAGGGGGCTCGTGCTGAAACTGCCATGCTCAATACATTTTTCCATTGGGGGATACACTCTTGGGCAATCTATGGTGTACTTGGACTGGCATTGGCGTATTTTGGTTTCCGCTATCATTTGCCGCTGACCGTAAGAAGTGGTTTTTATCCACTGCTTAAGAATCGTCTGGATGGTGCTCTCGGCCGTATTATTGATATAACTGCACTTTGCTGTACGATTTTCGGTATTACAACAACATTGGGATTCGGCGCTCTGCAGCTTGGAGCAGGATTGAAGCAGATTGGCTTCATTTCTCATATTGATATGCCCCAGCTGATTGTCATCATAATTGTTTCGATATCGTTTTCGATTTTATCTGCGATATCAGGAGTTGGTAAGGGTGTTCGCCATTTAAGTGAAATTAATCTGCTTTTAGCACTTGGACTGCTGCTTTTTGTCCTGCTTGCGGGGCCTTCCATGATGATTATGAGTGATTTCACGCAGAATCTTGGCGAGTATATCCATAATATTATTCCTTTGAGTTTCAGGACATTTGCCTATGATCCTGAAAATGAAGGATGGTTCACTTCCTGGACGGTCGTTTACTGGGCATGGTGGATTGCCTGGGCGCCATTTGTCGGCATGTTCATTGCAAAGATTTCCAGAGGGCGTACGATTCGTGAGTTTGTCCTTGGGGTCTTGTTCGTTCCGACTTTGTTCAATCTGCTTTGGATGACTATTTTTGGGAATAGTGCCATCTGGGTGGATTTGCAGACCAATGGCTCTCTTTCTGCAATTTCAGGCGAGACAGAAGCTTTGCTCTTCGCTTTCCTGAATCATCTTCCGCTGGGTAGTGTGACATCTTTCATTTCTGTTGTCATCATTGCATTATTTTTTGTAACTTCGGCTGACTCTGGTATTTTTGTTATCAATACCATTGCTTCCTATGGCAAATCCGGATTCCCTAAATGGCAGAGTATTTTCTGGGGCGCCGTGAAGAGAAGGGGAAGGCCGAAGTCAAGGAAGAGAATATATTCGCCGGACGGGCGGTGGATGCGAAGGAAGAGGAATACCAGACCCTGAAGCTCAATGTGCACCGTGCCATTGTAGAGGAAATGACTTCGGAACAGCAGAAAATCCTGGACGGCACGAACCGCAGCCGCCAGGACATTGAGAATGTGATTTCCGGCTACGTGCAGCGGGTGCTGGAGCACAATCCTTTTGTGGTGCCCCGAGGCGAAAGGGCCCGGCTGGTATCGGATATATGCGATGAAATCCTGGGCTACGGCCCCATTGAACCGTTCCTGAAGGATGACACCATCACCGAAGTCATGGTGAACGGGCCGAAGAAGATTTATGTGGAACGGATGGGGAAACTCCATCTGACAGGCGCCCAGTTCCATGATAATGCCCACCTTATGAGCATTATCGACAAGATCGTGACGCCCATCGGCCGTCACGTGGACGAAGCGTCTCCGCTGGTAGATGCCCGCCTGCCTGACGGTTCCCGTGTCAATATCGTCATCCCGCCCCTGTCCCT